>CALKVB010000363.1 GCA_937996605.1 uncultured Oxalobacteraceae bacterium
GGCGGAAAGAGAAAATATTGCTGCTGGGTGGGACAAGATCAACGAACTACTTGGTCTATTCCCTGTGAAACCGCGTGGTAACTTACATAGTAGAAACTGGGCAGCGGTGCGGGTTAATCAGCTAGCTGGAGATGGAACACTTGTGGGTGTTGAAGCAGCTATTAGAGAGTTAAAAGAAGCCGCAAGAAATTCAAATTACGAGTCAACTTGCGAATCAAAGTTGAGAACGAAGCCACAGATTAGTAAGGTGTTTGTGAGCGATGTAAGCGGGGAAGGCCGTCTAGAGGTTGATCATGTACTAAATAATTTACAGGGGTATTTTCGAGATGGTGTAGGAAACCGTGCAAAGGTTGAACGTCTCAGTGAGTTTGTTAGGTTTTTCATTCAGTTTAAATCCGATGGTATCCCAATCCCGACAAGGGAGCTTTCCCCGTTACACCTTCAATCAGAACAATTTTGCGACGCCCTCTTTGATGCGCGCTTCCTAGTTAGTGCCAATATAGTCGATCTTAAAGTACCGATTGAGGAGCTACAGGCGGCTATTCAATCCGGCAAGGACAAGCTAATTCAAGAGAAACGGACTACGCTGCATCATAAATTGCAGGAATTGACAAAAGGCGATCGTGGTAGGATTTACCGAGCGGCCAAGCATACCTTTCATGAAGCGGCTAAGCTGTTGACCTAAAAGTTAGAAATAATCTGCAACTCGCGAAGTTAAAATTGATGTGATCTTACAGTACCTCCACGCAGCACTTTAGCTGTATTCAATTGGAGGTTAGTATGCAATTAGACAATCAAGTAAAACAGGCGACACCTGAGGCCGAGCAAGACGCTTGGATGGACGCGAAGCAAGTTCAAGAGTTTCTGTCAATCTCGCCATCAACATTTCACTTCTTGATGCATAACGCCGGTCTGCCACGTGGCGCGGTGCTGGGCAAAAGAATAGTTCGCTATCAGAAATCAAAGATTTTAGAGTGGTTGGCGTCTCGTCCTGCTAGCGGCACTCCTGCCTAAGAGGTGACTAGATGAGTCAACTCAGAAAGATCAACTCTGATAACCGAATTATTGCTGAAACTCTAGTTCTAGCAAAAGCGAAAGGTATGTCCAAAGAAGACGCAGTTGCGCTTACTGGTCTGTCACAAGTCGAAATACAAGCAATGCTCAGTGACCCCTCGTTCAAACAAGATTTGGAAAGAGCTACCGCGCAATTGAAACGCGATGGTAAGGACACAGAAATCGAGATCGAACTCCAAGTTAAACGTGTAATAAAGCAAATCGGCAGGAGGGTAGATGATGTAGACGCGTCCACCAGTGATATCGTGCGTATGGGCGATCTTTTGGTAAAGATGCTGGCATTGGTAGATAGACGTACTGAGGTCGCGGCGAGGCGCGATTCCGAGCGGCAAACAGGGCGACCTATGCCGACCATCAATATTTATCTTGGGGATGACAACACTCCGACACATTCCATGAAAACGATTGACTCTCGAACTTTAGAAATCGTGGAGGACACCAATGAACGCGATTAGTGAAATTACAAATTGGTTCGAGAACACAATTGGTGTGCCGAACGTTCAATTAGGTGCAGATAGGCGCTCGAATTTAATTTGCGAGGACACCACCCCATCCAGTTTGAAGGTGTGGGTGACTACTTATGCGAACGCCAAAAGTCCAAAACCGATCAGATCAGAAGAAAAGTCTTGGAGTCGTGTTGTTGAAATGCTTAGTAAGCGCGAGCTTCGTGACAACAAAGATGGTTTATGCCTGTGCTTGCACTCTATTTTGGACGGAGCTAGCCGCGCAAATGCGAACATAAACCGTGTATATGCGTTCGTCATAGATGTTGACAATGGTACTGATTTTGCAGATGTTGCTCCGCGCCTAGCTTCCTTTGAATACATTGCATACTCGACACATAGCCATAGTTTGGATAATCCAAAATATCGCATCGTGTTGCCATTGCTCGAATCAGTTTCTGGTGAAGACTGGGGTACTGTGTGGGCTGCAATCAATCGGGCGCTTTGTGCAGACATCAACGACAAAAGCACTAAAGACGCATCGCGGCTATTTTACGCGCCATCATGCCCACCGCAGAGCGAACGAGATTCATGGGAAATTCATTACAGAGGCAAGCTATTAGACCCACGTGACTACCTTTCGAAATCCACCAATTTACCAACTGTTAAACCCGCTGCACAGTCAGCGAGGGCGAACATAGACATAAATCTGGACGTTCTAGGAAACTTTCCACCAGCTCCATCAATAGGTCAAGTGATGGAGGCGTGCGCGTCTGTGGGCGCTGCCAAGGAAAGCGGCTGTTCAGGTGGGTATGATGAATGGTTGAGTATGTTAGGCGTTGCAAAACACTGCGACGATCCTGAAGCAGCGGCGGTGACACTTAGCGAAAACCACAAAGAGTATTCATACGAGCAAACGGTTAAGAAGTTGCACAGCTTAACTGGTGCTCCAACAAAATGTACTACGATCAACTCAGCTAAATGCGGGGCATGTAAGTGGAAGGCGGCAGGTGCTAGTACACCGATACATGCAGCGCAGATGATGGTTGCTCGCTCTATCAAGCCCGCTATGGCCACGCAAGTGAAAACGGCAATAGCGGATAACGCCATAATCGAATCGACCGTCGCCGAGATAAACGATAGTTACTTTATCGCACGAGAAAACGGAGAAACTTCGATTTTTTGTGAGTACACCAGCCACGACACTGACGCCTTAGAAATACGCGAAGTATCCCAGCAGGGTATGGCGTTAAAATTTGCTAATCGGTTCGTTCCTGTTTCTACTGGCGGCGGCACAAAGATGGTTAATGCTTTTACCTTCTGGAAAAGCCATCCTGATCGCCGTGAATATCACTCTATGGGTTTTCATTTTGGCGATAATCAGCCAGAAAAAGCATACAACTTGTGGCGGGGTTTTTCAGTTGAACCGACTGGTGCAAGTCCTAAGTTAATTTTAAGGCATTTATGGGAGTGCTCCAGTAGAAGCAAGAAAGTCTTTCGGTACTTGTTATGTTGGATGGCTTTTTGTGTGCAGAGACCGGGTGATCGAACAGAAACAGTGGTCGTGCTCAGAGGTGGTGAAGGTGCAGGAAAAGGCACTATTGCACGCTTGCTTACTGCGTTGTTCGGCACCCACGCTTTACACATATCGAACTCAAAACATTTGACCGGCAACTTTAATGCACACCTTCGTACAGCATTGTTTCTGTTCGTAGACGAAGGTTATTTTTCTGGAGATCGCGCTGCAGAAGGTGTCCTAAAGCAGCTAATCACAGAAAACCAAATCGCTATCGAGAAAAAAGGTGTTGACGTTTTCATGGCGCGAAATCGCCTAAAAATTATGATGGCATCGAATAACGATTGGGTCGTTCCAGCGGGTAGAGACTCTAGGCGTTACTGCGTGATAGACGTACCTGCGTCAATGGTCAGAAATTGGGAATACTGGGAATCCCTTAACAAGTGGCTTGATGGCTGCGGACTGTCGGCATTCCTTGGATTTATGCAGCGCATCGATTTGAGTAAATTCAATGTTAGGGAAGTTCCTATTACTCGTGCCTTGGAGAGTCTATGCCCCCGTTTTCTAGGTGGCTGCATGAGAGGTTATACGCTGGTGAGATCATCGATAACGTACCTTGGGGTAGTGCGGTTAGTTGTGCGCTAGTTGCTAAAGACTTCGCTGCGTTTTGCAGTCGGCGCGGTTTGAGGTTTGAGAATGTTGACCAGCAATCAGTCAGTAAGAAGTTAAAAGTAGTGTTTCCTGACATGACGTGCATTCGTGCTAGTGGTGTAAATCGATATAGATTTTGGAGCTTGCCCGATCTTGAAAATGCAAGGAGTCAATTTTCGGCATACTCAGGAGTAAAAACGGAATGGGATTAGACCTGTCCGCGCTGGACGTGCATCTATTTTTGCGCGTCCAGCGGAGAGCTAGCATTGGTGCGGGTTGGCGCGATGTCCGCGTAGTCCAATACTTTTAAGTTAGTTATAAAAAAAAGTAAAAGATAAAAAAGAAAAAAGAGAGCAGATAAAAGACTCGTATATATGCCGAACAGAGTAAAAACGTTGGACTACGCGGACATCGCGCCAAAGCCAATACCCATGCGGGTTTCCAGCGGTCTACCATTTTGGACTGCGCGGACTGCGCGGACAGAAAATCGCAGTTAAATAGTAAACAGGAAACAAAATGAACAAAATCAATTCTACAGCTCATTACACGACGCGCATCGCCCTGCATTTCTCATCGATGCCGCCGACATCGAAAAAGCAGTTTTATACACCCAAGGAATTGCAGCGGCACTTCAAAGCTCCCATGCAGCGACTTGCTACGTCGCTAGTGTTGTTAGGTTGGAAGCGTGATCTATGCCGCATACATGGCAAACCCACAGCAGTGTGGATACCACCAAAACCACAAGGTAAGAGCCCCAAGCGAGCGAGAGGTCGGCCTAGCATCGCTAGCATAGTAGCCGAGATTTTCAGCATACAAGATTGAACACCAGTGACAGTAGAGGAAATAAATATGAACGCAGTGAAATTAAACGAATATTTGATAACGAAAGACGCACCTCGTTTTACCCTTGATGACCTCGACTATGTGGAAGATGGTGTCTTTATAGAGTGCGACCCGATTGACACAGCATTTTCAATCGCAGGTGCATTCAGTCAAAACTACAAGACAATGTTAACGGGGTATCAAAGATGGCATCACTGCAAATCATTCGCGATTGCATATTCAGGTATCAACACACACAAGATTATTATGCTGCGTGATGTTCTGGCAGGCTGTAGTAGTCTTGATTTAGTTAATGCCTCCCTTAGTAGCAGTAAGAAGGCACGCAAATTTATCGACTTGGTGCGCGAAGGAGTGAGGGCTGAAAATTTCTTCGACGTGCTGCTACGAGACAATGCCGCAGACAAGGTAGCGGAATTTCTTCTAGCTAGATCGGATTCTGCTTTCGGCACGATAGAACGGGCACCAGCCCCAGTAGCTAGGGCGCTTTCCTTAATCGACGACGCGATCACGGTGCAGGTAATGGCAGCGCTTGCAGCAGCGCAAACCACCCCAGCTATCGACGAAGAATTCGCCTGCTCGCTAGCTTTTTTAAACAGAGAAGACAATTCACCCGATGCAGTTGAACGCCTGATTACCGAAGGTTTTTTATCTGGCATCAATCTGGCAAGTGCTAACTACCCGATTGGTGGTGTGTGTTGTACAGCTAGCTACGTCATTGGTGGCATAAGCGACGCAGACACGAGCGCAGCTAAAACAGAAGCAGAGTTCATCCATCGCCTAGATAGTATTTTGGAAGTGACAGCACACAATGAGATGGCACACTTCGTTAATTTGTACAGGCAGGCATACAGAATATCGAGACTCAATAGAAGTGAATTACCCACCGCACTCGCCACTTTGATATTGGGTGATGGTCTTTTTTTCTTTTTGCGGTGAAGTTTAATGCGACCGCCATCGCTGTACGTAAAAAGTTTAGTTAGAAAAGTAGCTCTGTTTAATGATAAACCACAAGGAGAATAATTATGTGTTGCGACGCCCCATCACCTCCAGCAGTAGACCCACGCCAGTATGCATCCTTAGATAAGCAGACTGAGGTATCTAAGGAGATGCTTGATCACGCAAAAGAGATGGACAAGTACAACCAAGAACGTCAAGCAGGCATTGACGTTACGAACAAACAAGTAATGGACAAACTGCTCGCTAACCAAGACAAACTCGACTCACGCGCAGACGAGCAGTATCAATACTACCTAAAGAACGGTCGCCCATTCATGGATCGAGTCATTAAGGATGCTAATGATTTTGACTCAGAAGCAGCGATGCAAGAAGCACGCGATAAAGCTGCTGCAGACGTTGAACAAGCATTCGCAAGTAAGCGCGACTCTACTCTGCGTAGCATACAGCGTATGGGGGTAAACCCAACTAACGGTCGAATGATGGCAGCTATGGGTGACATGGACGCTCAAGCAGCGTTAGCCAAAGTCCAAGCCATGACAGCATCAGGCGAGAACCGCAGAGCATCTGGTATTCAATTGCGCCAGCAAGCGGGCAACTTGATCAACGGCATGCCAGCGCAAAGCCTAGCTACTACTGGAGCTGGTATGGGCGCAGGCACATCTGCATCTGGTGTAGGAGCAAGCGGGATGAGTACTTCCCTTGCAAGTCAAGGCGTGTTCAATTCAGGTATGGCTGGTGCAGGCGGTATGTTCGGTAGCGTAGCGAATGGGTTTGGCAATATTTACAGCCAAAAACTCGCAGGCGCTAACTTCGAGGCTGCTAACTCAACTGCTGCAGGTCTAGGACAGCTCGCTGGCTTGGGTATGAACGCTTATAGCCTGTATCTCAGTAAACGCAACTCTTCGCTAACTGGTTAGATTCTTGACTCGCAATTAGCATCAACTGAGAACAAAGCATGTCATGGCATCAGACAAAAGGTGTGCTTCGTTCATTTTTTCGATTTCTTGATAATCGGCTCAACCTTCAGTTTCTAAAGTCAAATCATTATGCTATTTTTGTTGCAT
>CALKVB010000364.1 GCA_937996605.1 uncultured Oxalobacteraceae bacterium
ATCCCTCCATGAAGAGGGTGAGTCGATAATTTTTCCTCGCATAGTTCACCAAACGCCCGCATAGACTTTTTACGTGACAGCTTCTTGTCCATGCATAACAAAAACATCACACTTATTGTCATTTCACTTTTAACTGCCTTCGTAGGCCCGCACTTGTTCAGATAATCAAAGCTCAAACGTACTACATCAAAGCTAAAACATTCCATTTAAAAACAAACACTTAACAAATAAAATAAAATACTGTGTCAAGCTCATGGCAATTCATCTCATGCCAATATTCTTGATATTCAAATACACGGTGCGTGATCACCTCAACTTGCTCTAAACACGCGCTTCACGTAAAATTCGGGCACCATTTTTGTCTCACGCAACTGGCGAAAATGCAGCGTCTTTTTATCCAAAAGCCCCTGCAGAAGATGGAGTTCCATCGTGAAGCGTGAGATTTGCAGAGTCGTTTCTTGATTCTGGCCGTACGCCTGGGTAACTCGATGGTAAAAGTGATTGAGACTTGTATCAGCAAGCGTTCGCATTTTTACGGATCAGTCCCAATCTAAATTGTTCAATTTCACGCTTTTTCTACAGGAAACCCATGTTCTCCAAGAATCATACTCTCGCTAATATCGATCCAGAATTGCTCGCCGCGATTCAAGCCGAAAATGTCCGTCAACAAGAGCACATCGAGTTGATCGCCTCTGAAAACTACACTTCGCCAGCCGTGATGGAAGCGCAAGGTTCTCAATTGACCAACAAGTACGCCGAAGGCTATCCAGGCAAGCGCTACTACGGTGGCTGTGAACATGTTGACGTGGTAGAGCAATTGGCGATCGATCGTTTGAAACAAATTTTCGGTGCAGAAGCCGCTAACGTACAGCCTAACTCTGGCTCACAAGCAAACCAAGGGGTGTTCTTCGCAGTCTTGAAACCAGGCGACACCATCATGGGTATGTCTTTGGCGGAAGGCGGTCACTTGACACACGGCATGCCTTTGAACATGTCAGGCAAATGGTTCAACGTGGTTTCTTACGGTTTGAACGACAAAGAAGAAATCGACTATGAAGCCATGGAGCGTTTGGCACGTGAATCCAAACCTAAGTTGATTATCGCTGGTGCATCCGCTTACTCTTTGCGCATCGACTTTGAACGCTTCGCTAAAATCGCGAAAGAAGTGGGCGCATATTTCATGGTCGACATGGCACACTATGCTGGTTTGATCGCTGCAGGCGTTTATCCTAATCCAGTGCCACACGCTGACTTCGTAACTTCTACCACGCACAAATCGTTGCGTGGCCCACGTGGCGGTATCATTTTGATGAAAGCTGAGCACGAAAAAATCATCAATTCCGCGATTTTCCCAGGCTTGCAAGGTGGTCCTTTGATGCATGTGATCGCTGGTAAAGCGGTAGCCTTCAAAGAAGCATTGAACCCAGAATTCAAAGCCTACCAAGAACAAGTAGTAAAAAACGCTGATGCTTTGGCTAAAACTTTGATCGAACGCGGCTTGCGTATTATCTCTGGCCGTACTGAGTCTCACGTGATGTTGGTTGATCTACGTTCCAAAAATATTACAGGTAAAGCGGCAGAAGCAGTGCTCGGTTCTGCACACATTACTTGCAATAAGAACTCGATTCCAAACGACCCAGAAAAACCATTCGTGACTTCTGGTATCCGCTTGGGTAGCCCAGCCTTGACCACACGTGGTTTCAAAGAAGCCGAAGCGGTGAAGATTGGTCACTTGGTGGCAGACGTTTTAGACAATCCAACTGATGCCGCAACGATTGAACGCGTCAAAGCAGAAGTGAAGAAATTGACTGACGCTTTCCCTGTTTACGGTAACTAAGTTTTTCGATAACACCAAAAGCGAACAAAGCCACTCTTAGGAGTGGCTTTTTTTATTCAAATTTCAGATCGGCTTGATATCACAGAAAAATACTGTCGTTTTTTGTTCTGTTCACAACAAAAGTCGCCAAACTATAAACAGCCCACAATCATGAGCGTGATCGAATGTTTTACAATGATATCAGCTTCACAAGTGAAAAAATGGGGATCTATGCAAACTGCGGTCGCTTGACTTCAAGCCTTAAGCAACGCAATCCGACATCGAAACCAGCACAGCCATGCGAAACTCGGTGTAGCACAAGTCCCAAGAGACAGAAAGTCTAGCCATGAAATGTCCTTACTGCCACCATGACGATACACAAGTCATCGATACTCGAATTTCTGAGGAAGGCGATACCATACGCCGTCGACGTCGCTGTGCCAGTTGCGATAAACGATTCACGACCTATGAACGGATCGAACTGACGATGCCAGTCATCGTCAAAAAGAACGGTAGTCGTTCGGAATATGAATCTGCAAAATTACGCGCAAGCCTGATGCTTGCCTTGCGCAAACGACCAGTATCGGCCGAAGCCGTCGATACCGCAATTCAAAGAATCGAAGAAAAACTCCTCAATAGCGGGCAACGTGAAGTGCTCTCCGGACATCTAGGTGAATTAGTGATGCGGGAATTAAAGCGACTCGACAAGGTTGCATATATTCGTTTTGCTTCGGTCTATAAGAGTTTTGAAGACGTCTCTGAGTTTGTTGAAGCGATCCAGGAAGTCAAGAAAAAATAAAGGGAGAGACACTCGCCTCTCCCTCATCCTTTGTACTTAGTCTTACTCGAACTACTTCATCCAACATAAATCCGAGGTCATATTGCCCGTTAGGGTGCCCGTGGTTGATTTTTGTCCCAAATTGGTAATCGTCAAATTTTTACAATCATCATTTACTTGAGAATTTTGTGCTGTCGCTGTTAATGTAAAAGCTGAAGCAGACACCGCCGTCAAGCTGATTGTATAGTTCACCTTGGAACCCGTCGCACCGATTGGCACGACAGTTCTTGGCAACACAGGCTGCGACCCTGCAACACTCAAGTTATATGCATTGTTTTCATTAAAAAACCGCTCCATGTACTGCGCATCTTCAAGCAACAATCCACGAGCATCAGCACGGCTACCTCGCCTTGTATTATCGCGATAGCTCGGGTACGCGATCGCGGTCACAATGCCTACAATCGCCAATGTCACCATCACTTCCATTAGGGTAAAACCAGATTGTCCTGCTTTTCTCCGAATGTGCATAATTAACCTCTTCGATTTTTAATTTAGTTTTGGGGCGCAGTGATTTGACGCCACAACCTTACAGTAGGAATAGGATCCGATGCACGACTAGGTGAAGAATTGATTGCATTATTACTACTAGCTGCTTGGTATATCTTCAAATCACGATTACCCATACGAATTACCGTAGTTCCCATCGTCGCCGCACTTTGCTTTCCACTAACCATTGTATCAGCTGTCGAGATCGCGCCATCGCCATTTGTATCAAATGTCTTGTAACTGAGAGGGCCACCATTCAGTGGGCTCACTTGTAAAGTCGTGGACAATCCATCTGTAATACATGGATCCGTACTCGAGCCCGGGATCAAAGTGGTGAAGATAACCTGATCCTCAAAAATTGCTGGATCAGTCACCAAACGCTCACTACTCGTAGCGTTTAGAGTAATATACCAACCGCGTTTAGTGTTCCAATCAACAGTTACTGGATTCGGAATCGAATAAAAACTTCCACTCTTCGCGATGACTTGTTGTACCAATGCAGTTTTCGACACTACGCTCGGCGAACTCGCTTTATCCCAGATACCGTACAAAGACTGTACTTCGATGTTGGAGGGATCTGTATCTTCATAAATTTTACCGGTACCAAATACGACCATCACACCATTATCAGGATGTGGATATAACTGTGGTTGAGTGGTAATCGGTTGACGTGGCAAGGCACCATTTGTCGCATCCGTCGCCGTAAACAAAGGCACACCAGCACCAAATGGAAGATTTACCGTGGTATTTTGACCTGGTACAGTGTCAAAACTGAACTTCCACATATTCCCCTTGATATCACCGGCGTACACCGTTTTGATGGTGGAGTTTGTATCAAGCAACAACTTAGGCGTAGAAAGGCCATTTGAAGTAGTACCTGTATCAATCGTCATCAATACATTCCCGTTTCTCAAATCTGCTACATACAGGACCGCTTTACCAGAGGCACTTCCATAGCCGTTTGCAAAAACTGCTACCCAACGGCCATCACGAAGTCTCCCGATCTGGGGAACACCAATGGTGTAGCCTAAATCGGCGTATCCGGTGGTTGTCGAGTTGATCTCCCAAAGTACATTAGAAGCTGAGAAAGTTGTTGGATCTGTCACATCTAGAGCGAAAACGCCTTTACCGCCAGCACCCACACCACTAACGAGTACCATTTTCCAAGGATTGGTAGCATCGCTGCCGATCGCGGCATCCGCAATATTGGGCGTCGCATCGACGTAAAAACGATGAGTGTAATTTTTAGCAGCGAGTGCTGGTAGGTTTGGAATTACGGTCTTAGGTACATACGCAAAGCGTTCGAGCGCTACAGTATTAGTAGGCGCGGCATCAAAGGCATGAAGCATCCCATCATTAGCACCAACATAGACGGTCGCCGCCCGATTCGGGTCATTTTTCCAATTCAAAAACGATTGATAACTTCCCTTGCCATAAGATCCGGAAGGCAAAAACATGTAACCACCATCCTTACCTTCCTTTACAAATTGCGGATCAGAGTTAACCAAATCACCGAGCATATATCCCCTTACTCGAAATGGATTACCCTCCTGGGTACGCTTCCCTCGCACATAATCAACAATGTCCGCACCTGTGACCACTGTTGGCAAGAACGAAACGGCTGCGTTGGTAAAAACTGTCTGCTCAGCAGGACGTAGGCTTGAATAATTAAATGCAATCCCACCTGAGCCAGTCGAGTCCCAAGTAAATACTTTCCTTGTAACCGGATCAACCGTCCAGTCATCGGTATCCCAATCATTGACACTGGAAACAGCGCCGGTAGTTTGATTGATTGATTTTTGCTCTAATTTTCCAGACCAGTTATCCGTGCGATATGATGATGTGTACAACTTAACATTTGCACCCAAGGTATTGTTTGAAGTTGCAACCGCAGCAGCGCTACCTACACGACTGGCGATATCTTGTAAGGCAGACGTAAGTCCCTCAGCAAATTGTTTAGGATTCTGCGCACTAAAATACTGACCATGTCCATTGACAGCTGCATGCCATAAATCATCCACATTGTTGACGCTATCGGACGAGGGCACACTCCAATTCAAAGTTCCATCCTTCAATCGAGGTAAGTCGGTATCTGGGTTCAAGGTCCCTACGACGCCAAGTCCAACGGTGTAAGTTACTAAGTGTTGCCAAAAAGCTGGATCAGCTGCATTCGTCGGAACATTTTTCTTTGAAGTCGCCCACGTTGGTCTAAGATCATTCACCCAATAATACATCGCGACGTCGGCCAAAGTGCTTGCCGTACTATCTGCGTATTGTCGCTCGTTGACTGTAGTCGTAATGCCGTTCACTGTGTAATCAGATCCCGTTGTTCGATATCGATATTTACGCCCATCTGCCGCTGTTTTAGTCGTGCCATCAGTGCCATCGACATTCGCTCTCGGTCCGGAAGAAGCTGCTCCACCATTCCAAGTTCCATCTGTCATCATGATGTGATAATTTTGCCGACAACTCGCTTGGTCAAGTGTCGCATCGCCTGATCCAATAGTATTCTGCCACGGTCCACCAACATCGGTTCGCAGAAAATATTGTCCAACTTTATCCATTGCATAGCGCAACGGAGTTCCGTTGGTGTTAACTGGATAACTATACAAATTATTGAAAAAAGATGTTCGATTTGTGCCAGAAAAATCGTTTGTTAGCCCCCTCACAATGATGTCCGTTGATACACCATTAATTGAACTTGTACCTGCGTTAATTGCAGCAAAACCCACACGTAAGTTAGATGCCTGACGACTAAATGCCGTACCAACTCCACCACGCGCCATCAATAATCGCGAACGCCAATACTGAAACCAATTTGCAAAATTCTGGATTTCTTGCGCGTAAGTGCATCCACTTGCCGCACACTCCGTTCGATCAGCAGACATCTTTGGAAATGGCGCATTCGCTGCTTTGATCTCCACCCTACTAAAACAAGACACACTAGTTGCCGCAGTTGCACTGCCACATCCGGAACCACCAATGTACTTATAATAAATTGCGGGATAAAAATTTCGTGTTTCTGTTATTCGAGAGCTATTTAGCCATTTCCTATTTCCCCAGCCAGATTGAGTACCACTCGTCAAATCAATAGTTGCAACCAAGGATCCATTTGATGGAGCAACGGGATTAAAATATGCTGCCGCTGGATTTGCCTGTGGCATAGATGAACCATCGGCGTTTTTCCATGGTTCATATTTAGTAGCAGGATCATAGAAAATTTGATTAACATCGGGTGATCGAAAACGAGCGATTTTAATGTTCATCGCATCATTACCAACACCAGTACCGAAGCCCATTACCGTTGAATAAGTACTTACTGTGTTCGCCCCTCCCCAATAAACTCCATCAGGCTCAGGAAAACCAACCAAGTAACTTTCGCCAGAAATCAGATTATCCGGCATATACTCAAACAACATTGAGCCCGAATCATCGAGCGTAAACATAATATTGGGAGGCACATTTGGCTTTACCATTGGTGGTAATTGAGAAATATCAGCCACTGCCTTCAAAGGAAGGAGAATTTGTGCCGCGATTAACACCGCAGCACAGGTTCGGTTAAATGTTGAAATACGCGACATATTGAACCTCAATTAATAATTTCCACATCGAATAACTTCTTGCAGCCAAGCAACTGAAGTACTAACTGTTCCAACGCCACGCGCTGTAATCACATAAGGCCAGCTTTTTCTGTCACGTCCTTGGATTGGCCATCGCTCAATCAAGCATTGTGGTTGTGAAGCTACGCCTGAAATCACATCCGACCCAGATAAGGTTGTAGCAATTTTCGCATTCCCAACCCAATTTGCGATTTGATTCCATCGTGTTGGAAAATTTTGCCGCACATCTTCGTCGTTATATTCGACACCAGCCGGATTTTCATACACAGTAATCGTGTTATTTCTAGTTTGACAAATGGTGGTCGAACCGGCTGCCAAGTCGATAACACGCTCACAGAAACGTAAAGCTTTCTCTGCCGCCTGAAATGCCACTTCTTGTGCGCGCAAATTACCGCTCACTTTCTCATCCAAGGTCGCCTTTCGAATTGCGGTAATAGCCAAGACTGTCATCACGACAAGAAATATCATACTCACAGCGAGGACAAATCCGCCCTCTTTTTTTCTCATAATTCGCATCACGTTGCTCCGGTTGCCCGACTACGTATCGTCACAACTGTACTAAAGACGCTACGTAATCGTTTATCAGTAGGGGTAACAACTGTCGTCCCATCACATCCCACATAGCTTTGTGTAGCCGTCGCAACATTGTCGGTCGCCGACCGTACAACGATACAGATGCGAACCGATACCACTCTTTGCCATTCGTTCGCGGCTAATTGCGCTGCAGTCAAATAGCGATCAATGGACTGTCCATTATTTCCAGAAACACCATAGGTGAGTTTCATGTCTTCGACGTTCTCAGCGATGGGCTGCCCAGCGTTCAGAGCTGTGCCCGGAGCCACTCCGCCGTTACCTCTACAATAGAGTTCTGGCACGCCATTAACAGTTTGAATATAAAAGCGATTCTCAACGATATATTCCGAAGGTGCTCCCCCCGTCTTTCTAGGAGCACTCTTGGGTATTGCGGTGGGCAAAATTGCAGCACCTAAACAATCGGTTGGAACACCTGCTGCTGTTGTGTTGGTGGTGTTGGCATCAACAACATAGCGCACTAAAAATGCATCAGGACTTGTGGCTGTTCCACTGCATGCGATGCTACCCAAGGTCACCGAGGAGTTCGTAAAACCTCCGACACAGCCACGAATCGCATCAACACTAGCCCCCTTACTATCCGAAAAACTAGTGTAGGTCGCTGGAAGCACTTTCACGACAGAGTTAGAGTCGTCATCAGCCTTCTCATTCGAGCTTAATAAAGTCCCATAACCGGCCATGCGTACGTGATAAGACATCAAGTTCAATGCCAAGCGTCCCTCTTCATCGAGTCGACTTTTATCGTCATTTGCGCGAAAACTTTTTTTGTTCGCATAAAAAAGCGAGGAGATCGCAATTAGGATGACCATACCAATGGTCATCGCCACCATCAGTTCTACAATAGATCGTCCGTTCTGATCTCTATTTGAGGAAAACATCAATTTGGAACTCATACCGTGTACCTCAATGTATAACAACGTACGCCTACAGGTGCTGCGGCTGCACCTGGACAAGCAGAATCGGTCGAGGTCAATCCTTGTTCACGCCACATAATAGTAACGTCAAAGGTGCTGCTTGCTGTACCCGCAACGGGAACAACATAAGCCGCGCCGCCAACTAATCTCAGTTCAATTGAGCGCAGCCATTGCGTCTTATCATTTGCCGCAATTTGTGTCGAAGTACATCCACTGGAGTTAGTCATCACAATTGCACAATTGTTCGGCAAACTTGTGTGCGAAGTACTAACCGTGCTAGCGTAGGTTGAATTGTGAGTATAGTTGGTCTCATTGGCTGCACGTTCGGTTGCATAATTGGCTGGCACTGATAACACCCAATTCGCTCGCATTCTTTCGCCAAGATCATATGCTGCTTGAATCGCCTCGGCTCGCTGACTAGCCATTTTCTGATATTTCATGGCGTTTAACTGAAGACTTGCTAAACCAAGCAGACCAATCGCCATCACCACAATCGAGACCATGATCTCAATTAGAGTAGTACCATCTTGTCTTTTGATCGAATTCATCTATACCTCACTCTAACAACTAGAACCATCAACCACTTTAGCGCGACCACCTATCGCAACACAAACCATCCGATTTTTGTCACTAAAGCCACTTGGTGCGGTGACCGCAAATTGTGCTGCCGTAAAGGTTTGTCCCGTAAGATTAAAGCTAATATTTTCGTTCGCGATATTTGAAGTAATAACACCATCCGTAGTAGCATTAAAATAGGGGCCGCGAACCATAATAACTTCTTCACCACCATTTCGTGTACGAGAGCCATCTGTATCCACGTAGATGATCCAACCAGTGCCCCACCCGACATCATTAGCAGAGGCATCACAAACAGGATTCGCAGCATTTGGGCTAGCACTTTTACACATTGCCACAGATAGACCTCGCTTCAGTGCTTCGGAGCGAGCGAGCAACAGACTACTATGCAAATCAGACGTAACTGTTGAAATACGACCTGAGACTATCATCGCTTTATAGCTTGGGAACGCAATACTAGCCAATAATGCGGCAATCGCAATAACGATCAGCATCTCAACTAAAGTTACCCCAGTTGAAAAACGTCTGATTTTGAGTGTGGTATCCATATTTCTCCCCGATAACATAGAGGAGAATAATGCAAGAAAGAAATTTTGAAAATGTATTCCAGATGAACGGTTTAGTTAAGTCGATTTCTGGCACAAATATCAAAATGTGATCTAGCTTCGACAAATTTGGTCTGAAACACGAATTCGACCACCCGATGCCATGCAGAGGTATCTATCATGTGAAAGATCGTTATCATGCGCCGGGCGTCGAATATGAATGCGCAAATAATTTCCGAAAACTTGCCCAGTTGAGTTAAAACCAATCTGTTCACGTGCTGGGGTCAGTAAGATTGCGCCATCAGTGGCTCGCTCGAATAATCGCCCCTGGGACAAGAGAATTTCATCACCAGAAGAATACCGATGATTCTTATCTACATCATGAAAAATTATCCATCCAACACCCCAGCCGATACCATCATTCGAAGCATTCCCATCGCAGTGTGGGTTTTCTGTTAACGTGAAACTACTCTTACAAATGACAACATTTCCGCCTCGCTTAATCGCTTCAGACCGTGCATACAAGATTGACGAATGAAGCGTACTAGAAACTGTCGCCATTCGACTGGAATTCATCAAGTTACTATAAGCGGGAAATGCCAATATGCTCACAATCGCGATGACCGATATTGTGATCAAAACTTCAATCAAGGAATATCCCGAACTCGTCATTTCTTCTTTTCTCATCTGACACACCTTTAAGGGTAATGTTTAACTTAAAAAGTTATATATAAAACCACATTTTCTTAAAGTGTAAAAAAGAATAATTTAATTGTCAATTTTAAATCGACCATAAACACCGGCAAACAACAACGAGATAATGGCGACTCAATTTATTCGCGCATTTGAGACATAGCAAATCAAGACTCATCAGGGCAAGCCAGATAAGTCTGATGTCATAAAGATGTACACAAAAACCACGGGAAATGAAGATCAAAGGGAGGAGTTCTGCGTCGAGACTTCCGTCACAGCAAAGATTCTGATTTTGTCTTTCCGAAGCTGCAAAGCAAAAGCCCCAAGTTCGAGAGAACTTGGGGCTATGCGG
>CALKVB010000365.1 GCA_937996605.1 uncultured Oxalobacteraceae bacterium
TGACTGGAGTTCAGACGTGTGCTCTTCCGATCTCCTTGTTGATGTCCTCCAGCGGCATGGTGTGGGTGATCAGGCTGTCGATGTTGATCTTGCCGTCCATATACCAGTCCACAATCTTGGGTACATCGGTGCGGCCGCGCGCACCACCGAAAGCAGAACCTTTCCAAACCCTGCCCGTGACCAATTGGAATGGACGGGTACTAATCTCTTGGCCTGCCGCAGCCACACCAATAATGATCGATTGTCCCCAACCCTTATGACAGCATTCTAAGGATTGACGCATAGTGGTGGTGTTGCCGATACATTCAAAACTATAGTCGGCACCGCCATCGGTTAAGCCAATAATCGCATCGACTACATTGCCCACCTCTTTAGGATTGATGAAATGGGTCATGCCGAATTTGCGCGCCATACTTTCGCGCGCAGGATTGATATCGACACCGATAATTTTGTTCGCTCCTACCATGCGCGCCGCTTGAATGACATTTAAACCGATACCACCCAAACCGAAGACCACGACGTTGGCGCCTGCTTCGACTTTGGCTGTGAACAAAACAGCGCCGACGCCTGTAGTGACGCCACAACCGATATAACAAACTTTATCGAAAGGTGCATCTTCGCGTATCTTAGCCAAAGCGATTTCCGGCACCACGATATAGTTGGAAAAAGTCGAGGTTCCCATGTAGTGAAACAAAGCTTTACCATCGAGGGAGAATCGACTGGTAGCGTCAGGCATCAAGCCGCGACCTTGTGTGCTGCGTATTGCCTGGCATAAGTTGGTCTTCTGTGAAAGACAAAACTTACATTCACGACATTCAGGGGTGTAAAGTGGAATGACATGATCATCTTTTTTGAGCGACTTCACACCTAGGCCTACATCGACAACAACGCCAGCACCTTCATGGCCTAAAATTGCAGGGAAGATGCCTTCTGGATCTGCTCCTGAGAGCGTGTAGTAATCGGTGTGGCAAATCCCTGTAGCCTTAATTTCGACGAGCACTTCACCCGCTTTCGGACCTTGCAATTCGACGTCTTCAATGGTGAGCGGCTTACCCGCTTGCCAAGCAACGGCTGCTTTTGTTTTCATTCAGAGTTTCCTTGAGCATTTATTTGTTGGTATGGTGATTCGTGTTGGAATCATGGTGTGCTGCTATTGTAAAGCTTTCAATCAAAATGCGTGTGTACCGCATTCAAGCTAAAATCTAGTTTTATCTGATTTGTGGTATTTCCTCATATGTCGCTGCTCTTTCGTCGCTTTTTTGTTTTGGTGTTGTCCGCCTTGTTGATTTTGCCCTCACCGGTGTGGGCTTGGGGTGCCGATGGCCATGAAATAGTCGGCACGATGGCTGAGCGCTTGTTACAAAATACACGGGCAGCCGAACACGTGAAGCGTATACTCGGCGGGCGCTCAATGGCGCAAGTGGCGGGATGGGCCGATTGTCTCAAAAATATCGATCCAGGACTGCAATTCGAATATACCAATCCAGGCCGCTATGTCGATTGTAAAACCTTCGAAAATTCCGAGGATATCGCGATCTTGGCTGCATTTGTAAAGCGAAATCATGACAGCTGTTTTGCAACGTCCAAATCACGTGAGAGTTGCCATAAACATTATCACTATACGGACTTGAGCCTATCACAGTCGGCTTACCAATTAGGCGAGTTCGGTAGCGCTGCTGAAGATATCGTGCAAGCTTTAGCTGCATCGATCGCTTACTTGCGTGGCGAAACCGTACCTGCGCCATTTCATTTTTCGAGTGAGCGAGAAGCCTTGTATATGCTGATCCATTTGGTGGGCGATCTGCATCAACCTTTACATGTGGCGGGCGTCTATTTAGATGCAGATGGACAGGTGATTGACCCGCTGTCAGCGTCTTTAAACACCGGCAGCGCAGCAACTGCGATTTCCGGTACTCAGGGTGGGAATGCACTGCAATTTGAGCAAACCAATTTGCATTCCTTGTGGGATAAAGTTAGTCCTAGCCTAAAAGAGCAATTGACGACCCAAATTCTTCAGCAGCAGCCGACAGTTTTAGAAACTATGAGTTCTGAGCAAATGCATCTGGCGCCGCAACTGTGGGCTAATGAGTCATTAGTTGATGCGAGGAAAGCTTTTGAGGGACTAAGCTTCGGTAAAAAAACAAATACAGCGCGTGGTGATCGCTGGAATGTTGAACTACCGTTAAAATACCGCGAACGTGTAGAGCAAATGCAGCGAATTGAAATCAATAAGGCAGCCTATCGCTTGGCAGTGCTGCTAAATTCGATTTACGCCTAAGTTGCTTTTCGACGAGGCTTTCGACAAGGTTCATAGCCGTGATCAGATGTATTCAACTTTTTTGAAATTATTATGTGGTTAACCATCAGGAGTGTTTATGGCAGTTTCTCCCTTCGGTAGGATAGGACAAGCAATTAAGTTCATATGGAATGCGGTCGACAGCAGTCGTCGTTTCGTAATGAACTTTATTTTTCTCTTGATCGTGATTTTTATCGTCACCAGCATGTTCTCTTCGAACAAAGTGAAAGTCGAAGAGAAAACAGCGTTGGTGATTAACTTTAAGGGTGATCTTGTTGAACAACATCCAGGTAGCGCAAGTGATGCGTTTTTGGCTGAACTACAGGGTGACTCGAAGAAATCGACTCAGCTGCGCGATATTTTGGCGGTGTTAGAAGCAGGCAGCAAAGATCCGAAAATTACCAGCGCTGTGTTGATGCTCGATAATATGCAAGGTGCTGGTTTGCCGATGTTGCGTGAAGTAGCTGCTGCGATTGACCGCTTTAAAGCTAGCGGCAAGAAAGTGATTGCTTGGGGAACGAACTACGATCAACGTCAATACTTTTTAGCAGCGCATGCGAATGAAGTGTATTTGCATCCTATGGGTACCGTGATGTTGACCGGTTTTGGTCGTTACCGTAACTATTACCATGATGCCTTGGAAAAAATTGGTATCACGGTCAATGTCTTGAAAGTAGGTACCTTTAAAAGTTTTGCAGAGCCATACATCGCGAATGGCCCATCACAAGCAGCGTCTGAAGCAGAAGCTTTCTTGTATAACGCGATGTGGAAGATCTATACAGACGACGTTGAAAAAGCACGCAAAATGCCAGCGGGTACTGTGATGGCAAATATCAATAAGCTACCAGAGATGTTAAAGGCTGCCAATGGCAGCGTTGCGCAGTTTGCGGTCGATGCGAAACTGGTCGATGGTTTGAAAACACGTGATGATTTACGTCAAATGATGTTGGCGATGGGGGCGAAAGACGAGCATTCGAAGAGCTTCAAGCAAATCGCTTTTGATGAGTATCTTGAAAACCAACGCAAGTTCGAGTTTGGTCCAGCGGTGGGCGTGATTGTGGCTGAGGGTGAAATTAGTGACGGCAATGCACCGGCAGGCGCTATCGGTGGTTTATCGACCTCGAATTTGATTCGTAAAGCGCGTGAAGATGATCAAATCAAGGCCATCGTTTTGCGTGTGGATTCACCTGGTGGTAGCGCGTTCGCGTCTGAATTGATTCGTCAAGAATTAGAATTAACTCAGAAAGCAGGCAAGCCAGTGGTTATTTCTATGGGTAATGTGGCGGCATCGGGTGGCTATTGGGTCTCTATGTCCTCGGACGAAGTAATTGCGGATCAAGCGACCATTACAGGTTCTATCGGTGTGTTCGCGATTTTCCCAACCGCAGATCGTGTGATGGATAAAATTGGTGTGCATACTGCAGGAACGACAACGACGTGGATGGCAGACTCGTTTAATCCTTTGCGTTCGCTAAATCCTCGCTTTGCAGACGTAATCCAACTTGGCATCAACCATACTTACAATCAATTTATTACTAAAACAGCCGCGGCACGTAAATCCACTCCAGAGAAAATTGATGCTGTGGCTCAAGGTCGAGTGTGGACCGGTGAGCAAGCTAAAGAGCGTGGATTGGTTGACCGTTTAGGTAGCTATCAGGATGCCCTGAAATCGGCAGCTGTTCGTGCAAAATTAGGTGATGGATATCGCATTGCCTACATCGAACGCGAACCTTCAAAATTTGAACGTTTGTTTAGTGCGTTTGGTGATTCAGCGACTCAAGCTGTGAGTCAGCAATTTAAAGTTGCGGTGACACCGACAGGTATTCCTCCTGCAGCTGCCACAGAGATGGTGAAAGAACTGGGCTGGTTAGCGGATATGCGCAAGGACAATAAGGGTTATATGGTGATGGCACATTGTATGTGCGGCCCACAATAAACTTAAGGACCTACGCAAAACAGACGCTGGCGTTGTTGCTTTCGGCTCGCCGTGCTAAAGCACTGCCTTCGCCTCAGCGCCTAGCCAGCGCAATTTTGCTTAAGTTAGTAATGTAGCGTTCCACAAAAAAGCAGCCCGCGGGCTGCTTTTTTGTTGTTTAACCTAATCTCGATTAGTCGCGCTTGGCACTATTGAAATAGCGTTGCATCACGGCTTCGTTGATACCTAAAGCGTTGTTTGATGAGACCGGTTTTAAAGGCGTCAACTGAGGTGGATTGCTGACGAATGGTGTGATACCAAAGTTCTTATGAATTTCACTTGGATACATCAAGAAACCGCGAGTGATGACGGCAGAGGCTTTGCGGACATCTTCGATGTCTTTCGTTGGGTCACCATCGACCAAAACAAGATCTGCCAACTTACCTACTTTAATTGCGCCGCGATCAGATTCAGTGCGGGTAAAAATAGCACCGTTCTTGGTCGCTACTTGTAAAGCTTGCGCAGGCGTTAACCCTGCTTTGACTAACATCGCCAATTCCGAGTGCAGAGTAAAGCCTGCTAACTCGTCGGTGCCTGCAACGATAGGTACACCTTCTTTGTACAAGCGGCCCACAAATTCAACCATCTTGGCATACGATTTCTCGTGCTGTTTTAACGCTGCATCGTCTTCAATTTTCATTGTTCCAACCGAGAAGCCACGGCTCACATCGGGTGGCATATGGCTTGCGATAGTTGCGAATGGTTCGTTGACATCACCGTCTTTTTGCTTCAAGAAAGCAAAAGTCGCAAGCGTTGGGTCAAGTGCAATCTTTTTATCTTTAAGCGTTTTGACAAAGTTCTTGACGGCTTTTGAATTGAAATCGATATCTGCTGTTTTCTTAGCAGGTAAATTAAAACGATCGAGGGTACGAGTATCGGTTTCGGGTGTGGCGAGAAAATTCAACATGATTTGGTTGATATGTTGGATTTCATCGTAACCCGCATCAATAGCTTCGAACGCGCGTAAGCCGACAGGGATATGACCAGAAACGCGCATGCCGCGAGAGTGGGCGTAAGCGACTGTTTCTTTTAAGATCTCTTTCGGGAAAGAGTTGTAGATTTTTAATTGAGGGTAACCATGTTGGGCATACCAATCAATGGCATTTTTTGCGCCGGCGAGGTCTTTGATCACAAAACCGTTGTTGGCAGAGAATGGGCTTTCGCCTTCAAGGAAACCGGCAGGAACAATTTGTGGGCTGAGTAATTTTCCATCAGCGACTTCGTCAATGATCAATTGTACTTGAGCATTTTCATTACCAAGGTCGCGCACAGTCGTCACACCAGCGGCGATATTTAGACCACCATCCCAACGACCGACATGGCCGTGCATATCAAATAAGCCTGGCAGCATAATACGACCCGCAGCATCGATCTCTGCATTGGCACCGCGGATAGGTGAGCCTGCTGGTAAAATCGCTGCAATGCGTCCACGGAGAACGTACACATCCGATGGCGCGCCCACTGTCGCTTTATCACTATCAAAGATACGCGTGTTCTTGATGACGGTGAGGCCTTGTAGTGGATGTTGTAGTTTCTTCGCCCAATCATTGAGCACTTTGGCTTCAGCCGATTTCTGCATTGCCGCCATTGCATCAGCATTCTTTTCCCAACCTTCCTCGAGCGCTTTCATGTAACCCGGGACGATAACGCCGAATAGGCGTGGTTTTTCACCGGTGGTCGCCCACATGAAACTAGGCGATAGTCCAATACCGGTTTGTGCTAATAGCTGAACTTTTTGTTTCTTCTCGCCATTCGTGACTTCCAGCTCTGCGATTTTGGTTTGCGACAAAGTACCGGTTGGCAGCAAGGGTAACTGGTTGTTTGCAGAAGCCGCCAAAGCGCCGATGGAAATCGAACCGATTTCAAATGAGCTGCTCAGCGGAATATAGAGTGCTGGGCCATCGATTTGTTTATTTCCTTTTTCGGAAGTAGATTGCCATTGTGCTTGCTTGCCTTCGCGGCGGAAACTTTCATTAATAGGTGCACCGAAAGTCGATGTACCCGTGACCTTAAACTCACTCACTAAACCATCGCTACCGAGACGGATTTCTTCTTTAAGTTCTGGTCCGCGGCCATTGTCTTTGAAAACAAAATTAACTTTGATCAAGCCAGATTCATCGCGCTGCACCACATGCTCACCGGCTTGCTTGCCATTTTCTAAGAAAATGAGGAATTTAGTTGTTTGTGTATCGGCGAGTGCCGAAATCGAGTACAAAGAAAAGATACTGCTGGCGATAATGGTCTTGAGGATTTTCATTCAGGGCTCCAAAAAAGAAGGGGACTTTGAGAGACTACGATCTAAGATTACCTTGTGCAAAGGCAGCTTGTGTGCATTTTTCGATTGAATGTAAAGTTGAGTGATGAAATGACAATTTGATTGGATGAACGTTTCATACATCAGCAATTTGAGATGTTTGCAGGATCTTGATCACAACCTTTTTGATCTGCATTGATTGTGCAACTGCCTTGCAAGGACGATGCAATTCGCCTGGATAAAAGACAGCGTACATCCTTGGCCTTAAAAGCAATTTTGTTTCATGCGCTTGCGTGGCGACAAAAGCAATATCGCGTTCCTTCAGTAAGTCTTGTGTAGGGACGAGTTCAGCGTTGGCTGGCAGATAGCCGATCACTTCCTCGCCTTGTAAGAGGCATTGGACATCAATATGGCGTTGGTGAAACTCGGGAAAACCAGTATGCCAATCTTGCGTGAGAGGGTCTTGCACCAAGGCGAACATACTGCCTTCTTCGATTTCATATCGGCCTGGCGCTTTGTTCTGGTAATCGGTGACGCGTAGATGGTCGACGGCCTTTTGTACTTCAGGCGGGAGAAGGTGATTGGTGCTGTCGAGATGAGCAAGAATCATAAAATGCTTGGTTTTGCGAGATAGAAATATAGATTATGGCAGAACTTTGAATCTGTCCCCAGTAAATGTCGAAAACTCTGGTTGAGAGCTTTCTACAGCGGCTGCCATAGGGTAGACTTCGCTAGTCTATACGCCAGCTCTCACAAAAGTCCGCTGGCGAACAATCCCATTTCATTTTTTAGCCAGCTTTTATGTTGACCGCAATTATTTTCGTTTTCGTTTTGACCTATTTGGCGATCGCGCTAGAACATCCCATCAAGATTAATAAATCAGCGTCGGCACTGATTGGTGCTGGTTGTCTGTGGACGATCTATGCCATGACTTCGGCATCGTCTGACCTTGTTGGGAAAGAGTTGGGCGAGTCTCTGATGTCGACGGCACAGATCGTGTTTTTCTTGATGGGGGCGATGGCGATTGTGGAGGTAGTGGATGCGCACAATGGCTTCGAAGTAATCACTTCTAGAATCAAAACGAGTCGTTTGTCTTCTTTGATGTGGTTGGTGGGATTTGTGAGCTTCTTTCTGAGCGCGATTCTCGATAATTTGACAACCACAATTGTCATGATTTCTTTGATGCGGAAATTACTTGCGGAGAAAGAAGATAGGATGTTGTTTGCAGGTTTAATTGTGATTGCGGCCAATGCGGGCGGTGCCTGGACGCCAATTGGCGATGTCACCACAACGATGCTATGGATAGGTGGGCAAATCACAGCAATCAATATCATGAAAACGGTGTTCTTACCCAGTATCGTGAGTTTGTTGATTCCACTTTTAGTCATGACCTATATGGTGCGAGGGCGACCTGTGGTGCTGCCAACTGAGCGTAGCGAAGCCACCTCATTTCACGCAGCGTTTGAACGCAATACGATGTTTTGTTTAGGCCTAGCGATTTTAATTTGTGTTCCTGTATTTAAGACAGTCACGCATTTGCCGCCATTCATGGGCATCCTTTTTGGTCTTGGTATTTTGTGGATGGTGGGGGATTTGCTTCATAAAGAAAAAGAGGAAGCGCACAAAGAGCGTCTGACTTTAGTGAGTGCTTTAACTCGTATCGATATGGCATCGATTATTTTCTTTATCGGTATCTTATTGGCGGTTGCCGTTTTAGAGCACACCCATTTGCTGGCGAATCTGGCGATGAGTTTAGAGCAAATGATTGGGCGTCAAGATGTCATTGTGATGGTGATCGGATTGGCAAGTGCAGTAGTCGACAATGTGCCTCTCGTCGCAGCTTCAATGGGAATGTATAACTTGGCACAGTATCCAGTTGATAGTTTTTTGTGGGAATTTCTGGCCTATTGTGCAGGTACCGGCGGCTCGATTTTGATTATCGGATCTGCCTCGGGTGTTGCTGCAATGGGTTTGGAGAAGATTAATTTTACGTGGTACTTGCGTAAGATTAGTGTGCTGGCTTTGATAGGCTATTTTGCAGGTGCCGCCACTTATATGCTGCAATATCAATTAACGCATTAAAAACGCATTAAACTGGGTCTGGGGCAAATTGCGTGTTCTTAAATTGCTTAGGTATTGATCGTTTTTATTTCTTTTCTACGGGGTCGGGAAGTAGACATGCGTCGACGATTTGTAGATCGTTATCTTTGGCAAAGCTCAAAACGAAATGAAACGCTAAGGGCTCGATTTCACGTAAGGCTTCGTTCACCACGACTGAACGAACTCCATTGAGCAGGATAGGGCGGACGTAGGGAGAGTACTGCAAATGCGCGTTGCGACCTCCTTCTGGACGGAAGCAAGACATGGCACCACACAGGCGTTCAGCCCAATCGCTAGGACGAAACTGTTTGCCATCGCTGGTTAAACCTTGGATGAAAAACTCCCGTTTCGGTACTGATGAATTGACTGAAGAATCTGTCATGGGGTTCGCTGGTGCTGTCCAAGAATGAAGATGTTGTCGAAACCTGCGTTAGGCAAATTGTTTCTTACTGCATGTGATGTTATCGAATTCGATTGCCGAGTTCATAAAAAATACGCAGTATCTCGAGCGCTCTCATTTACGTACTCAAAACATTAAATCAATCAAGAATCGAACCACATAGGTATTATATCTTATAGAAGAGTTGCGGGCGTTTACTGTGGAAAAAAGTCTCTAGAAAATTTCCGCAGTGCAATCTCGTCAAGTATAGTGCAAATTTTTTGAGAGTAAAGCGGAATTGCGGTAAGCAGTATTTCTGTTGTTTGCCTGTGAAAAATGAACTTTTCGTTGGCTAGTGAGGTCTCTCTGGTGCGAATCACGAATGAACGCTCTCTAAGCGAGTAGTATTGTTTTGCAAGTACATTCAAAAAATTAAGGGAAATAAGCATGTTAAAGAAAGTAAGAGTTTTAACAATGACGGCTGCTCTGCTAGCTGCCTTTGGTTCTAGCTTCGCAATAGGCAATGCAATTGCCGCAGATAAGACAGCAGAATTCAGTGTATTTTCAGATAAAGAAATGCAAACAGCGGCATGGTTGCGCGACGCTGCTCGCCTCGATAATGCTAGTTATCGAATTTTAGAATCTTTGACGACAGAAGTTGGACCTCGTATGGCGGGGACGCCAGCCGATGCGCGTGCCGTTGCCTGGGCAGAAGCGAAGTTCAGAGAACTCGGTTTCGATAAAGTGTGGAAAGAGCCGGTGACTTTCCCTAGTTGGCAGCGCGGCGAAGAGAAGGCGGAAATCGTGGCACCGTTCCCCCAACCTCTTACGATTACGGCTTTAGGCAATAGCATTGCGACCCCGACAGGCGGCTTAACAGCCGACTTGGTGCAGTTTGCAACTTTCAAGGATTTGCAAGCAGCTTCGCCAGAGTCTGTGAAGGGTAAGATCGTTTTTATTAACCATAAGATGCAAACTGCAGCTGATTATGGATCGGTACAAGCAGGTAGAACCAAAGGTGCATCTGAGGCCGCGCGTAAAGGCGCTGTCGCCATTATTATCCGTTCAGTCGGAACCGATAGTCATCGCTTTCCGCATACTGGTGTAATGAATTATGAAGATGGCGTAGAAAAAATCCCAGCGGCTGCGATGTCTAATTCGGATGCGGATATGGTGGTGCGTATGATTAAGCGCGGCAAACCAGTCAGCGTAAAACTGAGTTTGAACTCTGGTGCGAATGGTAGTTATACCTCATACAATGTGATCGGTGAGATCACAGGGAGCGAGCTTCCCAATGAATATGTACTGATGGGTGGTCACTTGGATTCCTGGGACTTGGGAACAGGCACGATTGATGATGGTGCCGGGTGTGCGATCACGATGGCTGCAGCGGAGTTTATTAAGCGTCAAGGGCTAAAACCTAAGCGCAGTATT
>CALKVB010000366.1 GCA_937996605.1 uncultured Oxalobacteraceae bacterium
GCATTTCGCGAAAGAAATCAAGGATTGAAGTAACCTTTTCACGGCCAATGGCGATGTCTTTCAGACAATCCAGAGTGACATGCTCGTCTGAGGGATTGACTAAATGAACACGGCCGGGCTCGGGTCTGCCATTACGATTGCAGCGTCCTGCCGCTTGCGCGATGGAGTCCAGTCCGGCCATGGAGCGAATCACCACACCGAAGTCCACATCGACCCCGGCTTCAATAAGCTGCGTAGATACGCAAAGCGTCGGCAGGCTGGACTCGAGCCGTAATTTGATCTCTGCCAACACGGCTTTGCGGTGCGCCGGGCACATATCGGTGCTGAGGTGGAACAAGGTGCTTTTGTCGGCCAATTTCTGGCAGGCAAGGAAAATCTGTCTGGCTGCATCCTTGGTATTGACGATGGCCAGGCAACTTCTGGCTTGTTCGACTTCGTCTCTGGCCAGATCGGCTATTTCGTCATAACGCCAGCCGTTTGGGCGACGCTGATCGTGAACGGTGACACGCTTCAAATCGGTGAACAACTGTTGCACATCGCTGACGATTTCGTGATTGTTGGCCAGACGGATGGCACCATTTTCAATTGCTACCTGATGCAGTAAGGGCTGTGTCGCAGTGCATAGCACCACGGTGCTATTGCACTGTTCGCTAAGGAAGTTAATCGCGTTATTGAACAGATGCACGCAGCGAATGGGCAGCGTTTGAATTTCGTCGAAGATTAGGACTGCATTGGCTAGTTGATGCATGCGACGGGCGCCGCGCGTGCCGCTACCGAACAAACTCTCAAGAAGTTGAACCATGGTGGTGTAAACAACTGGGGCGTCCCAGTTCTCGCAGAGAATTTTTTCGCGCCAAGTCTGCTTTTCCGGCGTAACGCTGGAGTGATGCTCCAGCACGACTTTATCTCTATCCTGCGGGCAGTCTTCGGGCTCGAGAATGTCCCGTACTACCTTGGCGTTCTGATCGATGATGGATGTAAATGGAATTACATAGATGATTCGTTCCAAATCGCGATCCGCCGCGTGGTGTAAGGCAAAACGCAGGCTGGCGAGAGTCTTGCCGCCCCCGGTTGGAACGGTCAGCGTATAAATTCCACGCGGTCGATTGGCTGCAGCAAGGCATTCTTCGGAGATTTTTTTCCGCAAATTGTCAATTGGATGACGCGGTGCAAACGCGGATAGCTTTTGTTCCAAACGTTCGATCAGTACCTGCCAAGGCACGTACTCGCCTTGCGGGCGATAGGCTGCTACTTTCTTGTGTTCAAAGTTCGCCGTATCGATTCGGTCGGCGTCAATCAGGCAACTGAATAAAAATCGCACGGCAAGACCTATTTGCTGGCTTAACGGCCCCTTATGTTGTTCGTGATGTGCGATGCTGCCAAGCAAACTACGCAGTTCGCCGAGCAGGTTCGGGGAGTCCAGCAGTACGTGCGCCCGCTCAAGTATTTCCTGATCGGCACGGAGTTTCACCTCATTAAGATGAACCTTTTCGTCCAGCTTTTTCATGCGCTTGCCGAAGATATCGCGGCCTTCTGGATCAAGGCAATCGATCAAGCCTGAGTGGTGAGATGCAATGCACAAGGCCAGCCACTGGCCAATCAAGGATTCTTTTGTCCCCTTTTTGGCTAATTCCCGCCACACGAAATGTGCCCCTGCTGATGAGTGATCAACCTTGCCCTTCAAAGCTGTCGAGTCGACATAATCATCTTCATCAGGATTGAGTAGTCCGAGAGTTGAATGGATATAATTGCAAAACTCCTCGCTATACTTGCCCAGATCGTGAAGTAGCCCGACTAATTCACCAGATGTTTTTAGGTGGATTTTCTTACTGAAGCTCTTGGAAAGTGCGCCGACATTCTGTAAGTGGCAGGAGAGGTATTGAGGTGTTTGATCGGACTTCCTCCAGTGAGCAATTGCCCTACCATCATGGTTCCTTGCGATGGTTAGCGGGTCTGTCTTTACAGTTTTCTGCGGGTCACTCATCGCAATACCTTTCAGTGGACACTTTAAATAGTTTTCGTACTTTGTCCTGCAGTGCTCTCTGCTCCGTCACATGGAACTCCGATCTGCATCGGGGGTGATGGTCATTCTCTTCTCCCCCATGCTCAAAACCTGATCATCGGGAATTTATCTGGGCGGCTGCTGCGTGTTCGGCGCGGACGGCTTCGCGTAGGGGGGCGGGGGAGATG
>CALKVB010000367.1 GCA_937996605.1 uncultured Oxalobacteraceae bacterium
TCCGATCTCGCACCAGATATCGATGAAACGCCATTGGAGAAAGAGGCACCGGAACAAACAGCTCTTCGATTGGCGCGAGAAAAAGCGATGCATATCGCGAAAACCAATCCAGAAAGCATTGTGATTGGATCGGATCAAGTCGCCACATTACGTGGCATACAAATCGGCAAGCCAGGCAATCACGCGAATGCACTCAAACAATTGCAATTCATGCGTGGGGAAAAAGCTATTTTTCACACCGCAATTTGTGTCTTCGATGGACGTACCAAAGCAATCGATAGACAGTATCAATGTCAAATCCACGACTGCCAGACCGAAGTACACTTTCGCAATCTATCAGATGCAGAACTTGATGCCTACTTACGTATAGAACAGCCGTACGATTGTGCGGGATCGGCTAAAAACGAAGGGCTTGGCATAACGCTTATAGAATCGATCACCAGCAAAGACCCCAGTTCGCTCACTGGCTTACCACTGATTACAGTCACTACAATGTTACGCAATCTCGGCCTGAACTTTTATAAGCATCAAGTATGACGACTACTTAAATCAAACACTGATTCAAACAATTAAGCCAAACAATAACGTTATTCAATCAACACCAACGACAAAAAGAGAACGAACTCTATGACAGGCACGCTTTACCTCATTCCGAATACGCTCGGACAAGACCCAGAGTCGAGCAATCCACTCGCGCACATCATTCCAGAAACAGTGCAAAAGATGACGGCACAACTCGAGCATTTTGTTGCGGAAAATGCTAAAACAACTCGTGCATTTCTCAAATTACTCAATCAATATCACCCACTGAGTAAAACTTTACAAGAGCTAAAAATTGCTGAGCTTAATATAAATACGCCGGCAGAAGCCCTTCAAAGTCTGATTGAGCCACTACTGGCTGGATATGATGTTGGTTTGATTTCTGAAGCGGGGGTACCCGCTGTCGCAGATCCTGGCGCAAATTTGGTTAGACTTGCCCATCAAAAAAATATCAAAGTACGACCACTCGTAGGACCATCGTCACTACTCTTAGGGCTAATGGCTAGCGGTTTAAATGGTCAAAGTTTTGCATTCAACGGCTACCTACCTACCGATGTCGCAGCTAGAGCAAAGCGAATTAGAGAGCTAGAGGAGCGTTCACGTAAAGATAAACAAACACAAATATTTATCGAAACGCCCTATCGAAACATTGGCATGCTTGAAGCACTTGCCAATTTCTGCCATGCACAAACATCGATTTGTATTGCCACTGATTTAAGCCTCGAAACCGAAACAGTTTCAACTGCATCAGCGGCAGATTGGAAAAAGCGCTTACTACAAAACAAAGCACCTGACTTTCATAAGAAACCCACCGTTTTTCTTTTCCTCGCATAAATGAACTTCACGCAGCTCAAAAGTAAAAAATACTTTTGAGCCTGGATGAAACATTGTCGCTCAACTGAAAAATTCATCGAAATTCTTGCTGACGATATTTGACCCAGAAGAACGACAGCAGCGCCATCAACAAACCTATACTCAAGCCTAGCTCCATGGCATGTGAGCGAGTTGCTGGCTCACTCGCATTAAGTGCTGCCATGACGTAGGTCCATGGATGATAGATCCAATCCTTGGATTGTCCCACTTGAAGAATTCCCATCGTTGCGATCACACTGAGCGTGAGTGGTGCCACAATATTTGGCACATGCCAACTAACCCAATGCTGCACCACTAAAATCGGCAATGCAGATACCATCAAGGCCCACAGCGAAGTCGCAAACGCATAGTGATACGCACCTACTGTATCAACACCAATAGCCCCCAGAACTTGAATGCTCACCGCTGAGAAGATGAAAAGTGCAATATTCGACACCAACAACAAAAGCCAGGCGAGCAAAAATTTTGCGATATATAGCTGCGCGCTTGAAATTGGCAATGTCAACATCACGCGCCAGGTTCCATTCCTGTGTTCATTTCCATTCAGTAAAGCGGTCAACAAGGCAATATAAAGTGGATACATAAAATAAGTCCATACCACTGTTTGCCCCATCCAATACATATCCCAGTTC
>CALKVB010000368.1 GCA_937996605.1 uncultured Oxalobacteraceae bacterium
TCGATTGAATTAAATCTAATGGAATGTCCGCTTGAGCGCGTGCGCCAAGACGTAGCTTGAGCATGTCTTGTTCGACGTAGTGATATCCGTTTGCAATCAAGCGTTTGTCACCAATTAAACTCGTGATGGTGAGAACAGTCGCAGCGATAGAGAGGCTGTGGATCAGTATGACGAGATGTGAATCGATAGGCCGTAGATGCAGGGCGAACTGCGTCAATGGAATATCCGCAAAACAGGCAACGATTAGAATTGGGAGTAAGCTGCTATACATTCCGTTTTTGAGGTAAGTCAACGAGACTGTCTGCGCTTGAAGATTGCTGGAATCGATTTGTTTTGGGCGTTTGAGACAGGCGATTTGTATGCGTAAAAAAGTGTTCCACCAACCTCTAAATTCCGCTGGCAAAAAAAATTCTTTTGCCGCTCCAAAAATACTCCGCTCTTGCGTGTAGGCTTGTTTTGCTCTACGCCAGTTTGCAGGCGTGTCAGCCCATTCCTTGAAGCAGTAGGCGAATAGCATCAGCACGATGAGGATACGCAGTAAGGCATTGCTAAGTTCGGCATTGGGAATGAGAGCGATGCCCAAGATCGAAATGAAACCTGAATAGGTGATCAACTTTAGGTACTGTCCCCAACGCACGCTTGTAACAAAGTGAAGAAACGTATAGAAATGGCTGAATGGGAGAGGCAACATAAGAAATTTATTTTGAAGGATGCTGCTTAGGATTATAGCGTTTTATAAATTTAATCGTCGAATGAGCAGCTAAAATGGCGCCAGATGTTGAGGGCTATCTACCTGTATCAGTAATCTGTCTGATAGGCGGACGGCACTGAGTTTGCCACCCCAAACGCAACCAGTGTCTAAGCTAATTAGGTTCGGGCGCAGAACTAAACCCAAGGTCGACCAATGGCCGAAAATTACAGTTTCGTTTTGAGTTTGTCGTTGTGCGAGATCGAACCATGGTAGCAAGTGGGCGGGAGCTTGATCACTACCTTCTTTCAATTCAAAATCCATGCGTCCGTCATGATGGCAGAAGCGCATGCGAGTGAAGGCGTTGATGATACAGCGCTGACGATTGATACCTTGTAAATCGTCCTGCCACAGATCTGGCTGATTGCCATACATGTCCCGTAGTAAGTCGACAAATTCACTGCCACGTAGTGTCGCTTCAATTTCATGTGCAAGGGTCAGGCACTGATCGAAACTCCAATTTGGAAATACGCCAGCATGAACTAGTAATTGTCGATTGCCGCAGTCGATGGCGAGAGGGCGGTGGCGTAGCCAATCAAGAAGTTCTTGACTATCGTCGGCAGCAAGAATGGTATCTAGCGTGTCGCTGCGATGTGTTTGTTTGACTACATGCGCCACCGCTAATAAATGTAGGTCATGATTACCTAAGACACTATCAGCGCGTTCACCGAGCGAGCGAATATAGCGTAAAGTTTCGAGCGATTCAGGTCCGCGGTTAACGAGGTCACCCGCAAACAATAATTGAGCTTGCGGTGAAATCGCATCGATCTTTTCTACGAGTTGGCGTAGTTGCGTGTAGCAGCCCTGTACATCGCCAATGACAAATGTGTCAGACATCAGTGTTCAGCGCCCAATCGCTTTGCTTCAGCGCGGCTGATCAAGGCTTGTTGTTTCTCTTGTTCGCGCATGCTGGCGGTGACCATAGTCGGCCAGCCAATGAGATGTTGTTCCGTGATTTCTGCCAAGGCACGTAAGCCGTCAGGTGATTCGTTCAGGCAGGGAATGTAATTGAAGTTTTGGCCGCCAGCGGTCAAAAAGGCTTGACGAACCTCCATCGCGATTTCTTCTAGTGTCTCTAAACAGTCGGCCAAGAAGCCCGGGCAAACCACGTCGATACGTTTAATGCCTTGTTTGGCTAGGGCTTCTACAGTCGGTTCGGTATAGGGCTGCAACCATTCGGCACGACCTAAACGTGATTGGAAGGTGACTACGTATTCGTCCTTACTGATACCTAATTGCTCGGCGAGCAATCGTGCGGTCTTGTAACACTCGCAGTGATAGGGGTCTCCACGCATCAAGAAAGCTTTTGGTAATCCATGAAAACTCATCACCAATTTTTCAGGGCGGCCATTGCTTTCCCAAGATTTTAAGATCGAGGTTTTGAGCGCGTGAATGTAAGCAGGATGGTCGTGGTAGTTTTTGATGAATCGAAGTTCAGGAATATTGCGGGTCTGCTGGTAGTGTGCGGTGACCGCATCAAAGTTGGAGGCCGTAGTCGTTGCTGAGTATTGTGGATAAGCAGGTAAAATTAAGATACGTTCGTAACCATCGGCTTTGAGCTGGGTAAGGACCTCTGGGATGGAAGGTGAACCGTAACGCATGGCAAAGGTGGCATGCACTTCATGCCCACGTTCACCGAGATAGCCCTTCAACAGCATCGCTTGTTTTTTTGTGTGTAGGAGCAAAGGTGAACCTTCATTGGTCCAAATCGAAGCATATTTTTCGGCCGATGTTTTTGAACGGAACGGCAAAATGATGAGATTTAAAATCATCCACCAGATCGGGCGTGGAATTTCAACGACCCGTTGATCCGATAAAAACTGCTTCAAATATTTACGCACGGCGGACGGGGTTGGCGCATCTGGTGTGCCAAGATTGATCAGTACAACGGCTGTTTTTAATAACTTGCCGTGAGCGTATTCAGGTTCTTTTAAGAATGCCATGGTGGTATTGCCTTAGTGTGATTGTCTGTTTGTCGTATGTTTATCAACTGTTGATGTTTTGTCGCGTCTATACGGCGCGCTGAGATTCATCTTTATTGAGGTGTTCCTTGACTCGGAAAACGCGCCAGTTTCAGAGCGCTAGTAACTCGCGCGCATGTTTGCGGGTAGTCGCCGTAATTTCCAAACCACCGAGCATACGTGCAATTTCTTCGACGCGTTGCTTGTTATCGAGCGCGCTAATATGTGAGCTGGTCTTGCCATTTTCTTGCGTTTTGCTTACTTCAAAGTGCTGATTACCTTGGCTCGCGACCTGCGGTAAATGCGTCACGCAGAGTACTTGACGGTCTTGGCCCAACCGTCGCAGTAAGCGACCAACGACCTCCGCCACCGCGCCGCCGATGCCGCTATCGACTTCATCAAAAATCAGAGTTGGCGTGGCCGTTGCGCAGGAGGCGATGACCGAGATCGCTAGAGAGATGCGAGCCAATTCACCACCCGATGCTACTTTGGCTAACGGCCGCGCTTGTACCCCAGCGTGGCCCGCGACCAGAAACTCGACTTGTTCGACGCCGGTTGCGCTCGGTTCGCTTGCGTGGAGCGCGACTTCAAAGCGACCTCCAGACATGCTCAAATCTTGCATTGCCGTTGTGACCGCAGTAGCGAGATCTTTTGCCACGACTAGGCGCTTGGCGCTTAATTCTTTCGCCGCACGCAGATATTCTTGATAGGCCTGTTCTTCTTGTTTTTTGAGACCGTCCATATCGGAAGCGCCAGAGAGTTGCGTCAATTGCTTTTGTAAATCATGGAACTCTTGAATAAGTTGTTCAGGTTGTACATGGAAGCGACGAGCTGCACTGTGCAGGCTTTCGACGCGTTGTTCTACTTCACGCAAACGTGCAGGGTCGAGTTCGACACGGCCTAGATAATCGTTGAGCGCATAAGCGCATTCTTGCAAATTGATGCGAGCGGACTCTAATGCTTCGGTAATGGGTTTGAGATGGGCATCAAATTCTTCGAGCTTGGTTAATCGTTGTAATACGCCAGAAACCTGTGACAACAAGGGATGATCTGATTCACTAATCAAGTTGGCTGCTTCTTGCGCGCCTTCTAACAGGCTAGCGGCATGGGCGAGACGGCTATGCTCTTGATTGATGTCGTCCCATTCACCTACCTTTAATTGCAGCTTGTCGAGTTCGCCGACTTGCCATTCAAGGCGCTCACGTTCCTGCAAAATATTTTTGGCATTTAGTTCAAATTCTTCACGTTGCTTAGCTAGAGTGCGCCAATGCTTAAACAGCTTACCGACCTCAGCGGTCTGCGCTTGCAGACTGCCTTGTTGATCGAGTAGGGCGCGTTGCGCGTCGGCTTTTAACAAAGATTGGTGGGCGTGCTGCCCGTGAATGTCGACTAAGAATTCACCGAGTTCGCGCAACTGCGTGGCACTGGCGGTGGTGCCGTTGATATACGCTTTCGAGCGGCCTGCATTATCGATGACGCGGCGAATGATCAGCTGCTCGTCTTCGTTATAAAAGTCATTGTTGATCAGCCAGCTGCTTGTTTCAGCGTTCACGGTAAATTCTGCAGAAATGTCTGCCTTTGATGCACCTTCACGCACCATGCTGGCATCGCCGCGCCCTCCTAAGCATAGAGCCAAGGCGTCAATCAAAATAGATTTACCAGCACCAGTTTCGCCTGTGAATACAGTAAAACCAGATGAAAACTCTAATTCAATCGAATCAACGATGACGAAATCACGGATAGCAAGCGTACGCAGCATAATTATTGTTAAAAAAACGTGAAGAGATCGCTTATTTTACCTCAGCTAATGCTGGTGCAGAGCGAATCAAAAAACTAAGTGTATGAGCGTTTTTGCTTCAATTTCAGAATAGCAGCGCGGTGGCGTGTAAGAAGTTGGGAATACGAAATTTTGACCCGGAAAGATTGCAAAATAAAAGTCAAAACTAACGCCAAAAATCAAGATTAGAACCAGAAAACAAGTTCTGAAGTTGAATAGCCGTGAATGAGGAAAAACTGTGACTTAATTCAGCGCACCTTCGACGGAAGGATATTCGTTCCAATGCAATTTTTCTCGTAAAGTATGGAAGTAATTCCATGATTGCGGATGAAGGAAAGTAATTCTATGGGTGGAACGGCTAATAATCACCTGGTCTTTGTGGGTGAGATCAGCAAAAGATTGCATATCGAAATTCACACTGGCGTCACGTCCAGCTACCATCTCGACACGGATCACACTGGTTTCGGGGAGCACAATCGGCCTATTCGAAAGTGCGTGCGGTGCAATCGGCACCATGGCAATGCCAGATCGGAAGAGCGTCGTGTAGGGAAA
>CALKVB010000369.1 GCA_937996605.1 uncultured Oxalobacteraceae bacterium
AAACCAAGAGCAGGCTGAAGTGCAAGCGAATGCAGCGAGTGCAGATCCCGCGGTCGAAACAACTTCCGCAACTGAGGCTGCACCTGAGACTCAGCAAGAAAATGTAACCGAGCCAGGCGTTTCAGCTGAAGTTTTGGCGCAGCTCGAAGCGAAAGTGTTGGAGTTGCAGGATGCTTTTATGCGTGCCAAAGCAGAAGGTGAAAATATTCGTCGCCGTGCACAGGAAGATATCTCTAAAGCACACAAGTTCGCGATTGAGAGTTTTGCCGAATCTTTAGTTCCGGTGAAAGATAGTTTGGAAATGGGCTTGAAAGTTGAAGCGCCAACAGTTGAGTCTCTTAAAGAAGGTGTCGAAATGACACTGAAACAGCTAAGTGCTGCGTTTGAGAAAAATCGTTTGCTTGAGATTAATCCGCAACAAGGCGACAAACTTGATCCTATGAAGCATCAAGCGATTTCTATGGTGCCAGCGGAACAGGAAGCCAACACGATTGTGACTGTTTTGCAAAAAGGTTACACCATCGCAGACCGCTTGTTACGCCCAGCACTAGTCACTGTAGCGCAAGGGAAATAAGCAAAAAGTAGTGCAAAAACGCTGAAAAAAAGCATGAAAAGCGAAAAAAACAGCAAAAAGTGTCTTGAAAAAGCGTTTTATTGCCATACATCAGAATCAGACGGGGGCGTTTCTTAGAAATGCTACCACCAAGTTTAAAAATAAAATTTTTAGGATAGGGAAAATATCATGGGAAAAATGATCGGTATTGATTTGGGTACAACCAACTCTTGCGTCGCGGTGATGGAAGGTGGCCAACCAAAAGTAATCGAAAACGCCGAAGGCGCGCGTACCACGCCATCGATCATCGCTTACCAAGACGATGGTGAAATTTTGGTCGGAGCTTCGGCGAAGCGTCAAGCTGTCACGAATCCAAAGAATACTTTATTTGCAGTGAAGCGCTTGATTGGCCGTAAGTTTGATGAAAAAGAAGTACAAAAAGACATCGGCTTGATGCCATATTCCATCACTAAAGCAGACAATGGTGACGCATGGGTTTCTGTACGCGACAAGAAATTGGCGCCACCACAAATTTCTGCAGAAGTTTTGCGTAAGATGAAAAAGACTGCTGAGGATTATCTCGGCGAAGAAGTCACTGAAGCGGTCATTACCGTTCCGGCGTACTTTAATGATGCACAACGTCTAGCAACCAAAGATGCAGGCCGTATCGCTGGTTTGGACGTCAAACGTATCATTAATGAACCAACAGCTGCGGCATTGGCTTTCGGTCTCGACAAAAAAGAAAAAGGCGATCGCAAGATTGCAGTGTATGACTTGGGTGGCGGTACTTTCGACGTTTCCATTATCGAAATCGCTGACGTTGATGGTGAAATGCAGTTTGAAGTGTTGTCGACTAATGGTGATACGTTCTTGGGTGGTGAAGACTTTGACCAACGCGTGATCGATTACATCATCGACGAATTCAAGAAGATTAACGGCATCGATTTGTCGAAAGACCCTATCGCTTTGCAACGTATTAAAGCGTCTGCAGAACGCGCGAAGATCGAATTGTCTAGCTCGCAGCAAACAGAAATTAACGAGCCATATATCGCGATGGCAAATGGCGCACCAACGCATTTGAACTTGAAGATTACACGTGCGAAGTTGGAAGCCTTGGTTGAAGAGTTGATCCAAAAAACCATGGAACCATGCCGCATGGCGATCAAAGACGCAGGCGTAAAAACGTCTGACATCGATGATGTGATCTTGGTTGGTGGTATGACACGTATGCCTAAGGTTCAAGAATTGGTCAAAGAATTCTTCGGCAAAGAACCACGTAAAGACGTGAATCCTGATGAAGCAGTTGCAGTCGGTGCTGCGATTCAAGGTTCTGTGTTGTCTGGTGATCGTAAAGACGTTCTGTTGTTAGACGTTACGCCATTGTCTTTAGGTATTGAGACTTTGGGCGGCGTGATGACAAAGATGATTCAAAAGAACACAACGATTCCAACCAAGTTCAGCCAAGTGTTCTCCACTGCGGATGACAACCAACCTGCGGTAACAATCAAAGTGTTCCAAGGTGAACGTGAAATCGCGGCACGTAACAAGGGCTTGGGCGAATTCAATTTGGAAGGTATTCCACCAGCAGCACGTGGTACACCACAAATTGAAGTGACTTTCGATATCGACGCCAATGGTATTTTGCATGTGGGCGCGAAAGATAAAGCAACTGGTAAAGAGAATAAAATCACCATTAAGGCAAACTCTGGTTTGACTGAAGAAGAGATTCAAAAAATGGTGAAAGATGCGGAATTGAATGCGGAAGAAGACAAGAAAGTCAAAGAATTGGCTGAGTCCCGTAATCAAGGCGATGCATTGGTTCACTCGACTAAGAAAGCGTTGTCTGAGCATGGCGATAAATTAGACGCTGGCGAGAAAGAGAAAATCGAAACTGCAATCAAAGAGTTGGAAGATGTCTTGAAAGCAGGCGATAAAGCTGAGATCGATACCAAGATCGGTAACTTGTCGACAGCCTCACAAAAATTGGGCGAGAAAGTGTATGCAGAAATGCAAGCACAACAAGCCGCAGCCGGTGGTGCAGCAGGTGCAGCGCCTGGTGCAGATGCGAAGCCTCAGGATGATGACGTCGTAGATGCCGATTTCAAAGAAGTGAAAGACGCCAAGTAATTGAATTGTAAAAGCTAGCCGCAGAGGCGCAGAGGACGTCGGGAAAAGCTCAAAAGCTTACTCTGCGTACTCTGCGCCTTTGCGGTAAGTGCTTTCGAATTCATTTGCGTATCACAACTAACTTTAATAAAAACAAGGTGTAATCGAGATGGCGAAGCGTGATTTTTACGAAATTCTGGGTGTCGCAAAAAACGCCTCAGAAGATGAAATCAAAAAAGCTTATCGCAAGATGGCGATGAAATATCATCCGGATCGTAATCCGGATAGTAAGACTGCGGAAGAAAAATTTAAAGAGGCGAAAGAAGCCTATGAAATGCTTTCCGATCCGCAAAAACGCGAGGCCTACGATCGCTACGGACATGCTGGTGTTGATCCCAATATGGGTGGTGGTGGCGGTGGCCATGGTGCCGGTTTTGCTGATGCGTTTGGTGACATTTTTGGTGATATTTTTGGCGGTGGCCGCCGTAGTTCCGGCCCTCAGGTGTATCGCGGTGCTGACTTGCGTTACAACCTTGAAATCACTTTGGAACAAGCGGCCAATGGATTCGACACCACGATTCGTGTTCCTAGTTATGATGAATGCGAAACTTGCCATGGATCGGGTGCAAAACCGGGTACCTCACCGGTAACGTGTACTACTTGCGGTGGCCATGGACAAGTCCGCATGCAACAAGGTTTGTTCAGTATTCAGCAGACTTGCCCGAAATGTCACGGCACCGGCAAGATGATTACGGATCCATGCAACCCATGTAGCGGCACCGGTCGC
>CALKVB010000370.1 GCA_937996605.1 uncultured Oxalobacteraceae bacterium
TTGCCAGCGTCAAACCAAGGTTTTCTCCTAAAATCAAGGTGCCATTTGACATTTGCGCGATACTGAAATGGGTAGTATCTGCGAGCTTCACTGGGATTTTTATCACATCCGCGCCTGGGCCACCGTCCACATAAATACTTTGCCCTAATTTAATGTCCTGTAAATCGACCTGATTATCTTTTGAATCAAATTGAAGGATTGATCCTTTATCAGTTTGCGTTACCACATAAGTCGACTCTCCAAGCTGCTTGACTGGTGTGTTGACCCCTATCGTTTCTTTCTGTTGAGTTGCACTCAAGTTCTTTCTGATCGTCCCAGTGTTATCAATTGTCGTCAAACTAAGGCTACCGGATTTATCGATGAGGCCTGCGCTATAAGCATCAAAATAACTGCCATCGGTTTTAATCGACGTTTTTCCGTTGGCTGACCAAGTAAAACTAAAGAGTGCATTGTTCGGTGTAACCGGCTGATAGATGCCTGGAATTTGAGAAACCACCGATAAGTAATCTCCGATCGCCTGGTAATAATGTAAAGCAAACGCTTCTTTTTCAGGCGCACTGAATGGCACGCCCAAGCTCAACATTTTAGAATTCTGTGTTGCGCGCCAAACCCCGCTCGCCCTGTAATAACCCCCTTGGTAGGTTCCAATCGCCCCCAGTTCGCCATCGTTATAGCCCATCCACGCACTCCATGGGATACGACTCAATGAATCGGTCACATGCGCACTGTTTAAGAACGAGAGCGCATCAAGTGGAAAGCTCGGGGCGACCGCAGAATCGACATATTCGTCCTGCAAATCTGCAAAGCTATGACCAATCTCATGAAGTGCTAGCTCTGACGCAGCGCTGTTTCCAGCAGATGCCCACGCAATACCGCCACCTGCCCCGCCATACAAAGGCGTATTAACTAAAACGATAATTAACTCATGTGCATTAGCGGATAAAGCACGCCCGACTTCAATCTCAACCGTACCTGAATCACCATATAACAAGCGACCGTCACTACCATGTTGCGATGCATTAAAGTAGGTATTAACCGAAATACCATTATTAGGTTGATCTGTCCCAGATTGTGCCGACGCAAAAAACAAGGCATTGGCATTAAAGAAGCCGTTATACGTCGAAAACGGCGCATTTAGACGTGCATTATCACTACCTAGGAACGTCGTCAAAAAAGTATTCGCGTCTGCGATAAACTTCGCACGCTCGGCCTGAGTATAACCTTCCGCTACAATCGCAATGTCTACACGATTAGCGCTGGAACCAGTGTTGAGTAATTGGGTAATATCAGGCATGTGAACTCGCTATGAGAAAAAAGTTTTGTCGTAACTGCATGAGATCAAAGCATACCAGCGTAAAGAGACGCACTCCACCATTTGCGCAGACAAACTGGCAGGAACACAACGAAGTAAACAAGAAACTTGAGTGCCTTGGGTAATTGCTCAATACTGTCTTGCCGATTGCTCAATCGAACGAATTAAATTCGATATTCGTCCTACAAAATGGAGATCACATGCGCTACCTCTTCGCTTTTCTACTCACTTTCGTCAGCTTACACAACGACTTAGCTTGGGCTGACAAAGCCACGCAAGCAGTGACCCAAGCGCCGGATCGCATCGAGGGGCAAGGTCCTTACAAACAACTCATACTGAGAGAAGTCACAGTGATTAACGGTACAGGCGCACCTGCGTTTGGCCCAGCCGACATCGTCATTGAAGGCAATCGAATCACAGAAGTTGTCACAGTTGGCTCTCCTGGATCGACGGTACGCTATGCGCGTCCCAAACTCAAAGACGGCGGGACTGAGCTTCAACTCGCTGGGCATTATGTGATGCCTGGGCTGATTGATATGCATGGACACATCGGTGGGGCAGAACAAGGCACGCCCGCTGAATACGTTTACAAACTTTGGATGGCTCACGGCATTACTACCATTCGTGATCCCGCTTGCGGCAACGGCTTGAACTTTTGTCTTGACGAAAAAAAACGTAGTGCAGACAACCGCATTACCGCGCCACGAATTTTTGCCTATCCTTTTTTTGGCCAAGGTAATGAAGCGCCCTTCACCGAGCCCGAACAAGCACGCGCATGGGTCAGAATGATCAAGAGCAAAGGCGCTGACGGACTAAAATGCTTTGGCTATCGCCCTGACATCCTACAAGCCGCATTAGAAGAAGCCAAAAAACTCGGTTTACGTTCTGCATGCCATCATGCACAAATCGAAGTCGCGCGCGTCAATGTTTTAAATACCGCTCGTTGGGGATTAACTTCAATGGAACATTGGTACGGCCTGCCCGAGGCCCTGTTCGATGGGCAACGTGTGCAAAACTATCCCGCAGACTATAACTACCAAAACGAGCAACAACGATTCGGTCAAGCCGGTAAGCTGTGGGCCCAAGCGGCCAAACCAGGCAGTCCAAAATGGAATGAAGTAATGGATGAATTGCTCAAACTCGACTTCACAATTGACCCTACTTTTACCATTTACCAAGCTGCGCGCGACGTCATGCGAGCACGTCGCGCCGATTGGCACGACGACTTTACCTTACCTTCGCTAGCCCAATTTTTTAGCCCCAATCGCGACTCACATGGCTCCTTCTTTTTCGACTGGGGTACCGAAGAAGAAGTTGCATGGAAGGAGAACTATCGTTTGTGGATGCGCTTTGTTAATGACTACAAGAACCGAGGCGGTCGTGTCACAGTAGGTTCCGATTCAGGTTATATCTACAAACTCTATGGTTTTGGCACGATAGAAGAACTCGAACTGTTACGTGAAGCTGGCTTTCATCCTTTAGAAGTGATGCGTGCCGCGACACTTTCAGGAGCCGAAGCTTTAGGTGCAAACCTACAAATTGGTAGCATAGAGCCCGGTAAGCTCGCTGATCTGGCGATTCTTGACGAAAATCCACTGGCCAATTTCAAAGTCTTGTATGGTACTGGGCATATGCGACTGGCTCAGGACGGCACAGTAAAACAAGTGGGAGGCGTCAAATACACGGTCAAGGATGGAATTATTTATGATGCAAAAAAACTATTAAGTGACGTGAAGGCCATGGTTCTAAGCGCCAAAAAAAAGGTCGCGTCGGATAAAGAGAAAAAATAATCCAATTTGCATGTCCAAAGATATGCAAAACCACAGCAATGCCGATGCCTGAGCATTGCTATGGTCAGCACACGAATAATTCATCACAATCAGTCTTTGCAAAACAGTAGCGCTATGCTATTGTCAGTTTCACTCTAAGAGCGCTTCACTCCATGGCAGACGACTCACAACTCATCGCAATTGATCAAGTCAAGCTTGGTATGTTTATCAAGCTTGACCTTAGCTGGTTTGAACATTCGTTTTCAATGAATTCGTTCAAGATCACCAATCAACAGCAAATTGATGACTTACGCGCGCTCAAACTCAAGCATATTCGATACATTCCGTCGAAATCAGACCTAAATCAAGTCAGCTCACCGGCTAAACCTGCTGCAACTACTGAGATTAAAGGTCAAGTGTTTGACAGCATTATCGAAGCAAAAAAAGCACGGTTTGAAAAACTTGCAAAGCAGCGCGAAGAGCTAGCGCGTTGCGAGGAAAAATTTGTCCACGCAGCGAATGTGGTAAGAAGTATTGGCAAGACTATTTTTTCGCAGCCTGAGGCCACCATCAAAGAGGCAGCAAAACTAGTTGATAGCATCGCTGAAATTTTTCTTGATTCTAATGACACTGTAATGCACCTGATTCAACAGACCAGTGCCAATGAAGAATTGTATTTTCATGCTTTGAATGTTTCAGTGTTAGCGATGATGCTGGCACACGAAATGAAATGTACCGAAGCGCAAATTAAATCGGTTGGGATGGCAGCGTTATTTCATGATCTCGGTAAAGTAAATGTACCAGACAAGATTCTCAATAAGACCGAGCCTTTAACCAAGCCGGAACAGAATTTTTTTGAACTACATCCAGACTACGGCGTCGAGGTCGGGAAAAAAGCTGGCTTACCACCGATCGTTTTGGAAGTCATCGCCAGCCATCATGAATACCTCGATGGCAGTGGTTATCCCAAAAAACTCAAAGCAGATGCCATTCGTATGCCGACGCGGATCGTGACTATCGCCAATGTCTACGATAACCTCTGCAACCATACTGATCCTGCACAGTCGCTGACACCTCATGAGGCATTATCCACAATGTACGCGCACCGACGTCCGCAGTTCGATCCGGCAGTAATGGCCACCATGATTAAAAGTTTAGGTGTATATCCACCAGGCACTATCGTACGATTATCAAATGAAGCAATTGGCCTCGTAATGAATGTCAATGTTGGCAAACCCTTACGACCACGCGTCTTGGTCTACGATGCAGAAATACCAAAAGAAGATGCCATCATATTAGATTTAGCCTACGAATCGAGCGACATTTCAATCAGCGCGAGTATTCGCCCTGGGCTCTTGCCAAAGCTTATTTTTGATTACCTCAACCCACGTAAGCGCGTCAATTATTACTTCGATTCCAAATCGAAGAAGTCGCCTAACGGTGGTGCGAAACCGAATAGCTAGGGCAACAAATGACTGTCCCAAACACGATTCCCTTGCAAATCAAGCTGTTGCATCACATCATGCAACAGGCTAGCGAAGCGATGATCGTGGTATCTGCACCTGATCTTGGTATCCTCGAAATCAATCAAAAAGCATGCAATATGATAGGCGCGCAACGCGAGGAAATTCTCGGTTTGCCGCTATTCACCGTCGAGTGCTCGCTCAATGATGTATTTTTTTGGGAAGAACTAAAACTCGATCCCATTCTAAAACAGACTCGCATCTCCGAAAGTGAATGGTTAAGTCGCGACGGTCGCTCTGTCCCAGTAGAAAAGCGCGTTAGTAGCTTTATCGATGGAGAACAAGTTGTCTGGATCATTCAAGCCGAAGACCTCACAAGTCGTCGACGCATGATGCAAGAACAAGTAACACTAGCATCGCAGTTACAAAGTTCCTTAGAGGCGACCGCAGAGGGAATTATGTCTAGCGATCTTGATGGTCACATAGTCAACCTCAACCGCCGTTTCGGCGCTATGTGGCAGGTAAGCGATGATTTAATTGTGGAGCGTAACGTCGAAAAAATGTTGGCCCATATTCTGACGCAACTTCGCAACCCCAAGCATTTTGAAACGGTGTTGGCACGTTTGAGCAATGATCCTGAATCAGAAAGCGAGAACACTTTACAACTCAACGATGGCAGGCATTTTATTTGCGTCTCGAAACCCGAGTATCTGAGAGATCGTTTAGTTGGCCGTGTTTTTAGCGTGAGAGATATCACCGCAATCAAAAAAGTCGAGAGCGATTTGGTCGATGCGTTGAATATGGCTGAACAAGCAGTGCATGATAAGTCACGTATGCTCGATGCACTCAAAATTAGCGAGTCGCGACTTCGTCGTTTGATTAACTCTAGCTTAATTGGGATTTTCCAAGGCGACATGCAAGGGCACTTGACAGTCGCCAATGAAATCTTACTTGACTTGCTTGGAGTAAATCGTGACGACATTATTGGCAATCAGGTCGAGTGGCTAACCTTAACGTCACCAGCCTATCACGCGGCACATGAAGCAGCGCTCAAAGAACTGGAAAAGTTTGGACAAGCGACACCATTCGAAGCTGAACTGACACGCAAAGATGGTAGCAAAGTCCCTGTGATGGTAAGTTTAGCGAGACTAGAAGGATCACGCTTTGAATGGGTAGGCTTCGTACTTGATCTGACTGAGCAACGGAAAGCAGACCGCGCCAAATCAGAATTTATTTCGGTTGTCAGCCACGAACTTCGCACGCCACTGACTTCGATACGCGGAGCACTGGGTCTTTTGGAAAGTGGCGCGGCAGGCGAACTTGCCCCCAAGATCAAACATTTGATAGAAATCGCTCACCGCAATAGCCAAAGACTAGGAACTCTGGTCAATGATTTGCTGGATATGGAAAAACTAGTTTCGGGCAAGATGGAATTCAATCAAGAAGCATTTGATTTATACGCGCTTGCTGAACAGTCAGTGGAAGCGAATGCGAGTTATGCCGCTGCCTTGAACGTACACTATCGCCTCGCTCCAAAACAGACAAGCCTCAACGCTCTTGGAGATAGTGAGCGGGTCATGCAAGTATTCGCCAACCTGCTATCAAATGCAGCAAAATTTTCGCCTAAAGGTGAAGTTGTGGATATAACTGTCACACAAGAACATGGCATGCTGCGGGTCAATGTGATCGATAAAGGACCGGGCATACCGCTCGAATTTCGTGATCGTATTTTTACTAAATTCGCGCAAGCCGATGGTTCCAATACACGCAAACAAGGCGGTACGGGATTAGGACTCAATATTGCCAAATCCTTCATCGAAAAAATGGGAGGTAAGGTTGGTTTCGAGAGCGAAATCGGCAAAGGAAGTATCTTCTGGTTCACGCTGCCCTGCGCGCCCACAAACGTAGACTAAAACTTCTTGATATCTTCCGCCACTTTCAAAAATGGATTGTGATTTTTGTTCTTCTCTTTCTTTTCGTGGAATGCCCCCTGGGATTGTTTCAACGTCGGCGCCTTCAAATAGTTTTTCTCAGGGTGGGTATGCTGTTCTTCCAGGGTGAGTTCCATGGAAATTTCCAGGTCGTCG
>CALKVB010000371.1 GCA_937996605.1 uncultured Oxalobacteraceae bacterium
TTGGAGGTATGGAACCGTCATTGAATGAATTGGATCATAAACACGATGATGGAGCGGTTCTTCTAGTTTTCCACGGCAATCGCGGAAATGCCGATTTGTGGGCAAATCGACTTGAACCTTTAATCGCTCCAACGGATCGTGATCCGCCCATTTTCCGCAAGATTTTTGTTCATGAGTATCCCGGCTATGGCAACTTGTATGGACATCCTGACGTGTTTCACATCACCAAAGATGTCATTCTGGATCAAGGTATGGAAGCGCTGGAAGAAGTGTTACGGCTCCATCCCAACAGTCGCGTGTTTCTCATGGGGATCAGTCTCGGCAGCGGTGTGGCATGCGAAATCGCGGCCCGTTGTCCTGATTGGGTGTCTGGGCTCATCCTCGTGACCCCGTATTTGTCGGTGGCCAAAGTCATCCATCCGTGGCTGTCGTGGTTCATCTGGGATAACTACAGTTGCGAAGAATGGATTTCCAAATGTTCCGTACGAATTCCTATTTTTATTGTCGGAGGCAAACACGACTCACTCACACCGTTTTGGCATGCCGAGCGCTTGTTCGGAAAAGCGCCCGAACCCAGTCGAGCCTCGCTGTTACCTTATGACGGGGGACACAACGATGCCTTTCAAGAACGGGCGAGAACGGACTGGTGGCCCCAAGTGTGTCTCAAGATTCGATTCAACTTGGCACCTTGAACAATGCCCCTAAAGCCTCCAGCTTTTTGCGCTTTGCCTGCTGCTTCAGTCGCTCTTGTTTAGCTTTGGGATCTTCCTCTTCTGTCATTTTTCGCTTTAAAAACGAATCAAACGATTCGGTTCCTTTGGAGACACCTTGCGTTTTACGGAGTTGTAAAGGATTGGGTGGAGCTTGTGTGCCAAATACCTTTTGACACACAATGTCGGGCACCGAAAACGAAATGCGCTTGTGCTTGTCTTTGCACGCTGGATCGTGATCCGAATGGCACATTAAGACCAGCTTCTTCTCCACATTATCCAAAATGAAATACACTCGGTTTGAAGTATGATCCTTGTTGACGTAGAGGCAATAGGTACTTCCCAGGTTGCTCACCGAAATCAAGGCCCGACGAGCGCTGGAAACCACTATGCGGTCGACAGAAATGCCTTCCCATGGCTTCCTGTCCAACCAAATGATTTTGTGCAAAATCTCCTCCACCATTTCGTACGCTGGATTAGCTCCACTTAACGGTGGTGCACCCGTCCGTTTGCCTTTGACAGCCTTGGCACGTTTCTTCTCCTCGGCCTCCTGCACTTGGTAGACCGGGTCGGTGGCGGGACGTTCATAATCGGTGCGTCGCTCTTGGTGTTTCAACACCCACACGGAATAATCGCAGGCCATTTGATGGAACGATGAATGCAGACGTGCAAACTCCTCGGGAGCAACTGGTCCATCACCACAGCTATACAGGGCTGGCACGTAGGTTTGCTTGCTACACACCTTGCCCTTGCCACCGCAAGCCAAGCAGCTCATACACTTGGCTGGATCACCGCCGCACAATGGACATTCATCGACCTTGTAGCAGTAAATGAATCGCATCCAAACCGAAGCCGTCCCTTCCTTGTAGATGCCGCTGTCCACCGTTAGCATTTGCATCAATTCCGGTACTTCTCGCTTTAGACACAAATCATAGGCGTGCAAGATTTGTTTGGCTTGTTCCAACGTGACCATCACATGGGCGATCATGTGCAAGGAAGTGGTCAGCTTGGTCTTTTTCAGCCGATTCTTGCATTGAGCCACATAGATGGGAATGGGATTTTCCCCATACTGTCGATAGTATCTTCGCAACGTGGCTTCCAACAATTCAATCAGACGCCGCTCTTCGGCAAAGGTAAGGGGGCCTTGCGAGTCAATGTCCACCACCAGGCGAAAGCCTTCGTCTTCATAGCCGACTTGATTGTAGAACATGGGCGTTTCTGATTTCAGGTCTTCTCCCAAGAGCTGCAGCACTCGATCGCGCTGAGACAAGGTGTACAATACCGTTCCGCCGTTGAACAAGGTAAAGTACATCCGACCCGTACGTTCCCTTTGCGTCTTGGACTTTTTGTCAAAGACTAACATTTGCTGGCTTTGGAAGTAGCGCAACAGATGAAAGTACCGAGTATCCTTGACATTTTGAATGGGAACCGGCATCACATGGTCGGTCAAGCAAATCTTGGAATCGCTCGATGCACCGGGCTCGACTGAATCTTCCATCTTTTTCTACGTATCGGAACACAAAAACGTTGCGGAAAGGCTGCGTTGGTTTCACTGTTGGTTCCACTTTTTCTCCACGTCTTCCAATACCAACTTGAGCTGAGATGTGTAGCCCTTTTCCTTCAATTGGATTTCAGACAAGAAGTGTTTTAGCGCCACGGACAAGTGCTTGGTCAGCTGTTTGGTTTCAAACATCGAGGGCGAAACGTGTCTCGCAAACGATTCACCCACTGCTCCGTCCAAGCGCAGTTGAAAGTGGCGCTCCAAGCTGACCCGTACAAAGTTCATCCACTCCATCGTTCGAGCATCTTCGCGAACCGGTCGACGTCGGTTGCTGATGTCGCGGATATGAAACACTGCGGCCTCCCCGGCCGTCATGCCACATTCCAACAATGCATCCGGATGCTTCACGCCGTCGCGACTGCTTTCCACCAGGTGCATCCCGATGGCCTTGCGAATGACATTCAGATCGACTTCCCGATCCGACCGACAGCAGAGTGGTGGGTATGCGTCGTCATACACAAACGCCGATGCTCCAAACATCTACCCCTTTTTTTAAAAGTCATCAAGATTCATGCATCAACCGCGTATGATCTTTGAAATCACAAAATTCCATGCGCGTTTCCAAACACACTTTGCAACGCATGAAATTGATACCACATGGAATAAACGAGCACGATGTCATTCATGGACTTCTTAACTGCGATTGCCCCAGAACGTAGTGCCAACAAGAACAAGGACGGAAAGGTCCAGTTGTATACTCACGACTATCATCAAGCGGCTTTAGCCGGACTTTTAGGAGGCGCAGCTTTGTCAGTGTACCAGCTTTGGGCTGTTTGGGCCCGACGAAACCACTACCCCAACTCAGAACTGTTGGATCGTCAAGAATCGCTTCATTTGGACACGGTGATTCAACAATCGTTTGTGCAACTCCAAGTCTATCGAAACGTTGATGTGTTCTATTTCTCCACCGCCCTCCATAACATTGACCGTCTGCTGTTCCTGGAAGACGTCTTGGTGCGCAAGGAAGTGTTCCCCTCTCAAGACGATGCCGTGATCGCCACCGAGTACTACACCATTGCCAAGCAACGTCTCAATGCATTGCAAAAGCTTATCAAGAAGGAAAAAGGTATCAAGCACTACATGGTGGCCAACACTCTCATCAACAAGATTTTCGGACAAGTGCATCGGCACTTTCAAAATATATTGCGCATGTGCAGCAGTTTCAACGTACAAGATCTCTTAGCCTATGCAAATCAGCAAATCACAATGGATCCCGAATCTCGTGACGGCGCCAAGAGTCGTCCCCACGCGCAGCACTGATACCATCCACGTAGCACTCGTAGCGAGATCCCGTTCGGCGCAAGGGTTGCGAAGGAAGATTACCACCAGCCACCACTGTGCCGTCCTCCAGGAATCGCCAAAGCTTGACTCCGGAAGCATCGTACACGATCTGCTTCCGTCCGGTGTCATCCATCACCACTCTCCAAGGATCTTGAGCGTTGGGATCTGTACTTGTAGAACAATACAATCGACCTTGGGGAATGGCCCTCGGCTTACGTCCAGCACCGGTTGCGCCCTGTACGGGTTGTGGCGGCAAAGGCACAATGGCCTGAGAGTAACGATTGAGTACATAATGGGGCATCGTCGATGGAGGGCTGTAAAGGCCAGCATGAATCCAGCGAGTTTCAGCACCACCCCCGCGAATGACTTCCCGAGCTAAAAACGACGAAGGCCGAGACAAGGTGTAGCGACTGGTCAAACGCCATAAAGAACCATCCATCAAATAAGCGTTGCCATGCGCATCCATCTCCAACGCAAACTCTACCATACCGTCCAACACTTGCTTGTCCATCTGTAACGGAGGATACTTTCGCGTCTCAAACCTCTTTCGTTCCGGCTGATCTTGATTCTCACGCCGTGCTTGCCTTCGCGAATCCAACATTTCATCGCGAGCCATATCCTCCGCCGCTGGTCGCTCTTCCTGATACCACATGTTGTGAGGCAATAAAATCATGGTGGAGTTCATACTCACACGATCCTGTTTGACCACCAAAAGCTTGCTGCTGCCATACAACACAATATTTTCGCGGTCAATCACATACGGTTGACCCGACTGATCAAACGTACAGGTTTGATTGCGAAAGTTGTACGAATTCGCAATCGTGATTTGAAACAATTGGCAATACATATAGATGCGAGCAGCCGGGTAGTTCAGTAACTGCATAGTGTCCATCAAGGGATAACGAATCGAACGTCCTACAACGGATTCCTGAACGACCTCACCTCGCAACATGATACTGGCATTAGCACCCGGTTGTACCGTGGCATTGTGACGAACCAGCACCAAATGAATCCGGTTCTGCGAATCGGTCATCTGCTGATAGGCATAACCCCAACGACTGATCAACGGCTCAGGATCGTCATACGACAGGTATTGACCATTCGCCAAACGAATCTTTGGATTCGCATTGGCAGGAGCCTCAACACGGACATTGCCCTGTGGATCCACAATCACTTGTGGTGTGGCTGCGGCATCGTAAAACACACAAGCGAATTCCAACAGCGGTTCCACTTCGGGAGCATTCTCCACGGGCTGAGCGTGAGGCAAAACCACGTAACACCCGTCGGCATCGACCACTTTGTACAACTGACTGCACTTCAGTTCGGTGGATTGCGGATCCATCCACCAAAAGGCTCGGTTCATGGATACTTCGATTTGCACGCCGTTGACGGTAGCCATTCGGCCGTCAAACCGGGTGGGAATGACCACCTGAGGCAAGGCATCCGGCGCATTGATCAACAGACCTCCTTGGTTGAAGTTGGCTTCCAACGCCTCTACATCCTCAGGTCGAAACAAGTCGTCCGGCTCAATCCGAATTTCGGGAACCTCGACCTGCTGGGGAGGAACCGGCGATGCCTGTCGTGGAACAACCTGGACCGGAGAGGCCTGTCGTGGAACAACCTGGACCGGAGAGGCCTGTCGTGGAACAACCTGGACTGGAGAGGCCTGTCGTGGAACAGGGGAACGTGACACAGCACGCACAATGCCGGGAGGAAGAGGTGGAAGGGCCGGAGCAGCTTGGTCTCGGTTACGAAAACTAGTCAGCCATCGTTGCAACTCTGCGATCGTCACTGCACCTCGATCTTTAGGTATCGCTCCGTTTGCATACAAACCAAGCCTTGCCGTATGCAGGGTTCGAAAACCCAGGCGATTGTACGCATTCAACGCGGATGGACTAGGCTGTCCATTATCATTCACACCCTGAATCAAAAAGACACGCTTTCCCGTATGGGAGATCAACTCCATAGTCACATACAGCGCAATCGAAGCGGATTGAGAACCATCTTTCAATCCGCACCAAATGACGATTTCAGCATGGGTTCGGTCGTCGATGGGCACTGGATTGTTTTCTGCGTCCAGGTATTGTTCTGGCCTCTTTCGCGCGTCTTTGCGCACGTTTGGGAATCCGACGTCATCAAAGACACACAACGCAGACCATTCATTGGCACCGGATCGTTTGACTTCGACAAGGGTCCACTTCGGACGCTTTTTTACTTCACTCCAGTCTTCTTTGCTCACATAGTCACCGCACAGGTTTCGATCCTCGTAAGGTTTGATCTGTTGATTTCGGGTACTGTAATTCGAGTCGTAACGGCGCACTTGAACCTCCAGTCCCATTTGCAATGCCAGTGCATTCGTGAGTGGATATTCAGTTGATTTGATGACAGTGGCTCTCTTGGCTGGCATTTCAGTTTTATTCTGATCTCAAGCATGCAAAAATTCGACACACATCTGAAAGGGTTCTCAAAGATTTCTCACACACGATGTTTGAACGTGGGATTTTCATCGAAAAACTCGCAAAACGGACAGTCGGGCGTTTCGGGGCACGGGAACACATAGGGCACACCAGCTCCATTGGTCACTGTAGTGGCGTGAATCAGCCACCGAAAATTGCAGCTGCAATGCTGCATGATTGTCGTTTCCGGTACAACCTCGCGGTTCAGGCAGCGTTCTCCACATTCAGGGCATTTACAATAGTAGTCTTTGATGTCTTGCACGTTTTCAAAAGAATGCATCCCCATCGTAAGTGCTTCACGGATCACGGGAACGAGGGCTCGCCTCATTCGTCGTTGTTCCCGTTCAAAATGCTGCCTTCGCCTTTCCGCTTCTTCGTCTTCGCGTTGCTTCAACGCCAAAACGGCTTTTTGGAAATCATTCGAGGGACGACTTACCTCTCCCCGTTTGATAGCGTGGTACATGCAGAAGGGACAATCGTTTTCGCCAATGCACCGGTACCACTCTGTCCCCAATGCATGACGTTGCCAGCGATGTCCGTCTTCGCATCTTCGCCAGTACAAATTCGTCAGGAACGGTTCGGACGCTTTTCCACAACTTGGACAGGGACGCTCCAAAAGCTTTGC
>CALKVB010000372.1 GCA_937996605.1 uncultured Oxalobacteraceae bacterium
TGTCGCCCGAAAAGGATGACCACAATCATCCGGGCGCCAAGGACATTGCCGACAAGCTGATGGCCTCGCTGGGCCCGGCCATGCTGTACTGGTATCACTTCAGCCACAACGGCAAACGCATCGAGATCGATTCCGACGAAGATTCCATCGGTGGCCACTTCCTGCATCTGTTGCATGGCGAAAAACCAAAAGCTTCATGGGTACGTGCAATGCACACTTCCTTGATTCTGTACGCAGAACATGAATTTAATGCGTCGACATTTACCAGCCGCGTGATCGCTGGTACAGGTTCTGATATTCACTCCGCCATCACTGGTGCGATCGGTGCTTTGCGTGGCCCAAAACACGGCGGTGCCAACGAAGTTGCGTTTGAGATCCAAAAACGTTATGACAATCCAGACGAAGCAGAAGCCGATATCAAACGTCGTGTGGAAAACAAAGAAGTGGTGATTGGTTTTGGTCACCCTGTTTACACCGTGTCCGACCCTCGCAATAAAGTGATCAAAGAAGTCGCACGTACTTTGTCGGTGGAAGCGGGTTCGACCAAGATGTACGACATCGCCGAGCGTTTGGAAACAGTGATGTGGGACATCAAAAAAATGTTCCCGAACTTGGATTGGTTCTCTGCCGTGTCTTACCACGTGATGGGCGTACCGACAGCCATGTTCACACCCCTGTTCGTGATCGCACGTACATCTGGTTGGTCGGCACACATCATCGAACAGCGTATCGATAACAAGATCATTCGTCCGAGTGCGAATTATGTGGGGCCAGAAGATTTGGCGTTTGTGCCTTTGAAAGACAGAAAGTAATTTTAGGAAATTGAAGTAGAACCCCTCAACGCCGAGACGCAGAGGCGCAGAGGAGCGCAGAGAAAATCATGTTCTTGTTTCTGGAGAATGGCAAACAAAGAGAACGAAACTGTTTCCTCTCTTTTCGTTTTTCTCAGCGTCTCTGCGCCTCGGCGTTGAGGGGTTAAAAAAGTTTCAAAAGGTTTCAGAAGATCTTAAAAAGCTTTGTAGGGCGGGTGTAACCCGCGCCGCCAGACCCTCGAGCACCAGAGCAGCGCGAGTTGCTCCCGTTCTACGATATTTTGCAAAGTTGTAGAGGAGTTTGTTTCCTCTCTTCTCGATTTTCTCAGCGTCTCCGCGCCTCAGCGTTGAGGGGTTTAAATGGTTTAAAAAATGGAAAAAAATATGAACACACAATTCCGCAAAAATCTCCCCGGCACTTTACTCGACTATTTCGATGCCCGTGAAGCGGTGGAAGCGATCGAGGCTGGTGCTTATGCCAAATTGCCTTACACCTCGCGTGTCTTGGCTGAGAACTTGGTGCGTCGTTGCGATCCTGCGACCTTGACCGCTTCCTTGAAGCAGCTCATCGAACGTAAGCGTGAGCTCGATTTTCCGTGGTTCCCAGCGCGCGTGGTGTGTCACGATATTTTGGGTCAAACAGCGCTGGTTGATTTGGCGGGTTTGCGTGATGCGATTGCCGATCAAGGTGGCGATCCTGCGCAAGTGAATCCGGTAGTGCCAGTGCAGCTCATCGTTGATCACTCCTTGGCGGTCGAATGTGGTGGTTTTGATCCGCAAGCGTTTGAGAAGAATCGTGCGATTGAAGATCGTCGAAACGAAGATCGCTTCCATTTCATCAATTGGACAAAATTGGCGTTTAAGAACGTCGACGTGATCCCGCCAGGCAACGGCATCATGCATCAGATTAATTTGGAGCGTATGTCGCCGGTGGTGCATAACCAAAATGGCGTGGCATTTCCAGATACTTTGGTGGGTACAGATAGCCATACGCCACACGTCGATGCACTCGGTGTGATCGCGATTGGTGTCGGTGGCTTGGAAGCTGAAAACGTTATGCTCGGTCGTGCTTCGTGGATGCGTTTGCCCGACATCATTGGCGTTGAATTGACGGGTAAACCGCAGCCTGGTATCACAGCGACCGACATCGTCTTAGCACTCACAGAATTCTTGCGTAAGTCCAAAGTGGTTGGTGCGTATCTCGAATTCTACGGCAGCGGTGCAGCAGCCTTGACACTCGGTGATCGAGCGACGATTTCGAATATGGCACCAGAATATGGTGCGACGGCAGCAATGTTCAGTATCGATCAACAAACCATAGCTTACTTAAAATTGACAGGCCGTGAAGATGCACAGGTCGCTTTGGTCGAAACCTATGCCAAGGTAGCAGGCCTGTGGTCTGATTCCTTAGTTCACGCTGAATACGAACGCGTATTGCAGTTTGATTTGTCCAGCGTGGTGCGCAATATGGCGGGTCCATCAAATCCGCATGCCCGTGTTGCAACCAGCGATCTAGCAGCAAAAGGCATCGCTGTAGCATGGGACAATGTGCCAGGCCAAATGCCTGATGGTGCTGTGATTATCGCGGCGATCACCAGCTGCACCAATACGTCAAATCCACGTAATGTGATTGCTGCGGGTTTGTTGGCACGCAATGCCAATCGCCTTGGCTTAACGCGCAAACCTTGGGTCAAATCTTCCTTAGCGCCCGGCTCCAAAGCCGTCACTTTGTACTTGGAAGAAGCCGGCTTAATGCAAGACTTGGAGGCACTGGGTTTTGGCGTGGTGGCGTATGCATGTACTTCGTGTAACGGTATGTCCGGTGCTTTAGATCCAGTAATCCAACAAGAAATTATTGACCGTGATTTGTATGCGACGGCTGTCTTGTCTGGTAACCGCAATTTCGATGGCCGTATTCATCCTTATGCGAAACAAGCCTTCTTGGCTTCGCCTCCATTGGTGGTTGCGTATGCGATCGCTGGCACGATCCGATTCGATATCGAAAAAGACGTATTGACCGTGGTGGATGGCAAAGAAATTCGCTTGAAAGATATTTGGCCTAGTGATGAAGAAATCGACGCGATTGTGAAGTCTAGCGTCAAGCCAGATATGTTCCGCAAAGTGTACGAGCCAATGTTCGCGATTTCGACAGAACAAGCGGCGAGCGTGCCACCGCTTTACGATTGGCGCGCACCATCGACCTACATCCGCCGTCCACCGTACTGGGAAGGTGCATTGGCAGGTGAACGCACGATGAAAGGCATGCGTCCTTTGGCGGTCTTGGGTGACAACATCACGACCGATCATTTGTCTCCTTCAAACGCGATCATGCTCGACAGCGCTGCCGGTGAGTACTTGGCGAAAATGGGTTTGCCAGAAGAAGATTTCAATTCCTATGCAACGCATCGCGGTGATCACTTAACCGCACAACGTGCCACCTTCGCGAATCCGACCTTGAAGAACGAAATGGTGCGTGATGCTGAAGGCAAAATCAAAGCCGGATCCTTAGCTCGCATTGAGCCAGAAGGCAAAGTCACGCGCATGTGGGAAGCGATCGAAACCTATATGGAACGTAAGCAGCCTTTGATCATTATCGCTGGTGCTGACTACGGTCAAGGCTCTTCACGTGATTGGGCAGCGAAGGGCGTACGTTTGGCGGGCGTCGAAGTGATTGCAGCAGAAGGTTTTGAACGTATCCACCGCACCAACTTGATCGGTATGGGCGTGTTACCACTCGAATTTAAAACAGGCGTGAATCGTTTGACTTTAGGATTAGATGGCACCGAAACCTATGACGTGATCGGCGAAAGGACACCACGCGCGACCTTGACCTTAGTCATTCATCGTAAAAATGGTGAGCGCTTAGAAGTACCGATGACCTGCCGTTTAGATACAGCGGAAGAAGTGTCGATTTACGAAGCAGGCGGTGTCTTGCAACGTTTTGCGCAAGATTTTTTGGAGTCTTCGAAATCTGCGTGAGTAATGAAAAAAGCCCTTCTCCCGCAAGCGGGAGAAGGGTGGGGATGAGGGGCGTTGACCAGGAATATCAGAATCGCTTCCCAATATTTTGTAAATAGCCTGCGTGTTTTTTTGAAACGATAGCATTTGCTCAGCGTCCCTCACCCTAACCCTCTCCCGCTTGCGGGAGAGGGAACTTAGAACCAAGAAAAGGAAAACCATGTTCCACCCAGCCCAAATCAAAATCCCCGCCGTCTACATGCGTGGTGGCACTAGTAAAGGTGTTTTTTTTCGCGTGCAAGATTTGCCTGCTGCAGCCCAGCAACAAGGTGCTGCTCGCGATGCTTTATTGCTGCGCGTGATCGGTAGTCCCGATCCTTATGGTAAGCAAATCGACGGCATGGGTGGTGCGACTTCAAGCACTTCGAAAACCGTGCTGTTAGCGAAGAGTGCTAAACCAGATCACGATGTTGACTATTTATTCGGTCAAGTCGCGATCGATAAAGCTTTCGTCGATTGGAGCGGCAATTGCGGCAATCTTTCCGCGGCAGTCGGTTCATGCGCGATCAGCATGGGCTTGGTCGACAAAGTACCGCACAACGGCATTGCGGTGGTACGCATTTGGCAGGCGAATATCGGCAAAACGATCATCGCGCATGTGCCGATGACGAACGGTGAAGTACAAGAAACAGGTGACTTCGAACTCGATGGCGTCACGTTTCCTGCCGCCGAAGTTCAACTCGAATTTATGGATCCAGCCGCCGAAGAAGAGGGCGCAGGTGGGTCTATGTTCCCAACCGGGAATTTAGCCGATGATTTAGAAGTGCCCGGTATTGGTACGCTCAAAGCGACCATGATTAATGCGGGTATTCCCACGATTTTTGTGAATGCAGAAGAGATTGGCTATACCGGCACGGAATTGCAGGACGCCATCAATGGTGACGCAGCTGCCTTAGCAAAGTTTGAAACAATTCGCGCCTACGGTGCAGTGCGCATGGGTTTGATCAGTCACATCGACGAAGCCGTGAAACGCCAGCACACACCGAAAGTCGCCTTTGTTTCCAAACCTTTGGATTATGTGTCCTCAAGTGGAAAGAAAGTGAGTGCCAGTGAAATTGACCTATGCGTACGCGCACTGTCGATGGGTAAGTTGCACCACGCGATGATGGGAACAGCAGCGGTGGCGATTGGCACAGCAGCGGCGATTCCTGGCACCATAGTGAATTTGGCAGCCGGTGGCGGTGCACGCTCGGCAGTGCACTTCGGTCATCCTTCTGGCACTTTGCGTGTTGGTGCTGAGGCACAATTTGTCGATGGTGAATGGGTGGTGAAGAAGGCGAGCATGAGCCGTAGTGCCCGCGTTTTAATGGAAGGTTTTGTGCGTGTTCCTAGTAATTGTTTTTGATTGAGATAAATATATGTGGTTAGAAATTGCTGGTAGTTTGAATTCTTTGTTGATCATTGCGAGTTTGTGGGGCATATGGTCGCAAGTGAAGAAGGTATTGCAGCGTAAGCAAGGTGGAGAACAAGGCGGCACGACAGCGGTTTTGTCGCTGAATCAGTTTAGTGTGAGTTTTTTGGCGTATTGGTCGTTCTTTGTTTATGGTTATTCGATTAAACCGTTTAATCATTTCATCGTCTGGCCACGCATGATTGCTGCGATGTTGGTGATGCTCTTGCTGTATGAGATGTGGCGTGATCGTCGAACGACTGCAACGAAGGCGGTGTTGATCGGTGCAAGCGTGATGATGGTGATGGGACTGTTGGGATTGGTTTTGAGTTTGTTTTCTCAAACGGGGATTGTGGATCACGGGCGAGTGATTTCACAAACACTGATTGTCACTATCACGATATTGCTCGCACAAGCGTATGCGCATCAGATTCGTTTGATTGTGCGCTCAG
>CALKVB010000373.1 GCA_937996605.1 uncultured Oxalobacteraceae bacterium
TACGAGATAGTACAAGGTGACTGGAGTTCAGACGTGTGCTCTTCCGATCTCAAAAGGCGCGATGGTGATCGCCGCTGCAGACTTGTTGGCATTGACCTTGATCGAAGCGCCAGGTACTTGGGGTGCTGACGTGGTCGTCGGTAACAGTCAACGCTTCGGTGTGCCGCTTGGTTTCGGCGGCCCACACGCTGGCTACATGGGCACGAAAGATGCGTTCAAACGCTCGATGCCAGGTCGCTTGGTCGGTGTAACAGTCGATGCGCAAGGCAAACAAGCCTACCGTTTGGCATTGCAAACACGTGAACAACATATCCGCCGCGAAAAAGCGACGTCGAATATTTGTACAGCACAAGTATTGTTGGCAGTGATCGCGTCAATGTACGCGGTGTATCACGGCCCAGCTGGCTTGAAGCAAATCGCTGAACGCACACATCGTTTGACTGGCACCTTGGCTGCTGGTTTGAAACAAATGGGCGTCGCGATTGCAAACAGCACTTTCTTCGATACATTGACGATTAATGTAGCAGATGCAGCGGCAGTACACGCAGCAGCACAAGCCGCGGGTTACAACTTGCGTGAAATTAGCGCGACACAAGTTGGTGTATCGCTCGACGAAACAGCAACACGTGCGGATGTCGAAGCTTTGTGGACTATCCTCGGTCAAGGCAAAACAGCGCAAGCGTTTGACGCGACTGAAGCAAGTGTGGCAGATGCCTTCCCAGCAGCATTGGCACGTACAACAAGCTACTTGACGCACCCAACATTTAATCGCTATCACGCAGAACACGAAATGCTGCGTTACTTGCGTAGCTTGGCGGACAAAGACTTGGCGCTCGATCGCACTATGATCCCGCTCGGCTCATGCACGATGAAGTTGAATGCAACATCTGAAATGATCCCTGTGACATGGCCAGAGTTTTCTAACATTCACCCATTCGCACCCAACGATCAAACTGTTGGCTATCGCGAAATGATCGATCAGTTAGAGGCGATGTTGTGTGCAGCGACTGGCTACGATGCAGTTTCATTGCAACCGAACGCCGGCTCACAAGGTGAATATGCTGGTTTGTTGATCATCCAGGCTTACCACCAATCTCGTGGCGAAGCGCATCGCAATATCTGCTTGATCCCATCTTCCGCGCACGGTACTAACCCAGCATCTGCTTCTATGGTAGGCATGGAAGTTGTGGTGGTGGCATGCGATGACAACGGTAACGTTGATCTGGCTGATTTGAAAGCGAAAGCCGAAAAACACAGCGCCAACTTGGCAGCAGCGATGGTAACTTACCCATCAACGCACGGCGTGTTTGAAGAAGGCATCCAAACTTTGTGCGAAATCGTTCATGCACACGGCGGTCAAGTGTATGTCGACGGCGCGAACATGAATGCATTGGTTGGCGTAGCTGCACCAGGTAAATTCGGTGGCGACGTTAGTCACTTGAACTTGCACAAAACATTCTGTATCCCTCACGGTGGTGGCGGCCCAGGTGTTGGTCCAGTTGCTGTTGGTGCACACTTGGCAAAATTCTTGCCGAATCAACGTTCTAACGGTTATGTCCGTAGCGAATCTGGTATCTCTGCAGTCAGTGCAGCACCATTTGGTTCTGCTTCCATTTTGCCAATCTCATGGATGTATATCGCCATGATGGGTGCAGAAGGTTTGAAAGCGGCGACAGAAACAGCAATCTTGGCTGCGAACTACATCGCGAAGCGTTTGGCGCCACATTACCCAGTCCTGTACACAGGTCACGATGGCCTGGTTGCGCATGAATGTATTTTGGATTTGCGTCCATTGACAGATGCAACAGGCATCTCCAATGAAGATGTCGCCAAGCGTTTGATCGACTTCGGCTTCCACGCACCAACGATGAGCTTCCCAGTACCAGGCACATTGATGATTGAGCCAACCGAGAGTGAATCTCAAGCGGAATTGGATCGCTTTATCGACGCCATGATCGCAATCCGTGAAGAAATTGCGAAAGTAGCGAGTGGTGAATTCGACGCCAAAGACAATCCACTCAAAAACGCACCACATACTGCAGAAGTATTGGTTGCTAACGAATGGAATCACGCCTATGGCCGCGAACTCGCAGCTTACCCAGTCCCTGCATTGCGTAAGCAAAAATACTGGGCACCAGTAGGCCGTGCCGACAACGTCTACGGCGATCGTAACTTGTTCTGCGCTTGTGTACCTATGAGTGACTACGAGTAAGCTAGATCTCCAGTTTAAGTGTTTGAAGAAGAACGGGCATGTGTGAGCATGTCCGTTTTTTTATGGTTGTGTGATTTGTCGTGGTGATGGAAGTGATGAGGGCAGTCGCACGAAAATTTGCGCTTCGATGAGGAGTCCTATTTCAATTAAGATGTGTCGCGAAGTTGAAGATTTTATTTTATTGACATGATTTTTTGTCTTGATAGAATGCAGCCTAGTTGCATGGTGCTTTGTGCAAAAATTTTAGTGTTAATCAATCTCTGACAATAGCTTGGAAAGCGAATGTTTAAGCGCCTTTTTGAGAATATCGATGAAAAGCGTTATGCGTCACGCTGCTTTTTTATGCGTCAACTTGTCTTCTAAATCTAGCTAGGGCAAATATCAATGTGCTCCCGAAAAAGCCCAAATACAAAAGGAAAGAATAATTTGCGAATAGCCC
>CALKVB010000374.1 GCA_937996605.1 uncultured Oxalobacteraceae bacterium
TTTGCATGTGGTGGTGGCGGTGATGCGGCTTCGCCATCGCAGGCGCCGATAACGTCCACTAGCCCGATTTCAACAATTGGCATACAGCGAACAAGCACAATTAGCTCGAATCAAGTCGGCGTCAACTATAGCCTTAGAATTTATTTACCAGCAGGATATCAGGCGAACACTGCTTACCCCATCATTTACGCACTCGATGGCGACACAAATTTTTCAAGCATGGTGAGTATTTTGGATCAGGCTTCAACGCCAGTAATACTGGTTGCGATTGGTGGTAGTGATCGGCGAACCCAAGACTACAACTTCCCCGGTTCATATACGTATTATAAATTTCTAACTCAGGAATTGATTCCTTTTATTGAACAACAGTATCCTAGCCTGAAGACACAACGCACTCTAGAAGGGCACTCGTTTGGTGGACTATTTGTTGGAACAGCCTTATTTTTGGACCGTCAAGGCGGGCAATTTTTTAAAAATTTCATCGCGCAAGAAGGAACTTTTAATGTGGACGCAGCGACCCTCGCCACGATTTCGCAACTAGAGCAGCAAACTTTTGCCACCAGTGGTGGAAAGATGCCCGTGACCGTTTTGTTATCGGGTGCGACCCAATACTACTACAAAGCGAATCTAGACTTTTACCAGCAATTGACGCAACGTCATTATGAAGGATTAACTATTCGGCTGACCGAATACAATCAATCACACGGCGGTATGTTTAGTGATTCGTTCGCAGAGGCGATTAAGTTTCTATTTCCAAAGTGAGGGAACGAAGCGAGGCCTGAGGCAAAACTTAGCGTGAAGTCGAAGTGAAACTCGAAGTGAAATCCAAAGTTGAACCAAATTAATCATTCTCGCTGGTCATTTCTGAATGGTGTTGTGACCGCGAGCGCGTTAGGAAAAAACGCAGCTTAAGTGCAAGAATGACTAGGAAAAATAGTACGTAGATAGCCCCACCTATTCACAATCTTTGTCTCTGCGGCATATTGAAGACGCTTTCGGTAAGATAGTGTTAATTTCTTAGACCTATCTATTGCCAGAATTGGTGCCAGCCAGTACGCTCGTCTAAAAAGTATGTTCAATCGAACTTAATTAAAGAGTCTTATGTCTCGGTACTTTGCTCACACGATTGTCCCTCGAAATTCGGTATCTTGCGGTGCAGATATTGTGATGCGATGTTGGACGTGTTTTGTTTTGGTGTGCTGTTGTTTGAGTCCATTGAGCCAGGCACAACAGCGCGTGTTGAAGGCGGTGACCAGTGATGTTAACTTCCCCTATAACTTTGTCAAAGATCAACGCGTTCAGGGCCTAAGTGTTGACGTTGCGAATGAACTAGCGAAGCGTCTAGGAATGCAACTTGAGATTGAGATTGTGCCATGGACGCGTGCTCTTGTTACAGCGCGAGATCAGCCGTCGGTGATGGTCTTTACAGCGGCAAAAACGCCAGAGCGAGAGAAGCATTATTATTGGATCGGACCAGTGACGTACAGTGAGGAATGGCTGTATAAGCTGAAGCGTCGTACTGACATCGTGGTCAATACTGTTGAAGATGCTCGGCGTTATTTAGTTGGTGACGAGGCCAGTAATGCGAGCATTCCCTCATTTGCCAAGCTCGGTATCAAAGTCGACACCGCGCCTTCGATGGTGTCCAACTGCAAAAAATTTAAATTGGGACGCGTAGATTTGATACCTTTCGATCCCGATGGAGTCGCAGCTTTTGCTGATGGTTGTGGTTTACTGGTAGAAGATCTTGAGAAAACCGTACGCATCAATCGAGATACGGCGCTATATTTTGCTTTTGGCAAGAGCACACCACCAGAGTATATTCGGCGAGTGCAAAACGTATTCTCGGATATGGTGAAAGATAAGACACTGAGTAAAATTAATAGGCAGTGGAAGGCCGATCTTTCTGTCGAAAAGGCTGGTCGTTAGGTGTAGGTTATACCCATTTTTTTCTGCATTTTGTCTGCATTGTGAAGCTATGCGTGACAACGATCTCATGCTGTCCTTGAACCTCGCCGTGGTC
>CALKVB010000375.1 GCA_937996605.1 uncultured Oxalobacteraceae bacterium
ATCCAGATCGAAACGGCGACGATTGGCCAGGCTTTTGCCATCATTGGCAACACTCATGAAATCGAGATCTTCTGCGGCCTTTTCGGCATCTGGATTGTCGTCCTCATCGAGGTCGCGATTCACTTTGACGTATTCCGCCCACGAAAATAAACTCTCTGCGCGAAAGAGCAGCATGAAGGGGCTCTTGGGCTGTGGCATATCGGTGTATTGCGCGCTGTGTTTTTTCTTCTTGGTCTTTGCTTCTTGATCAGTGTGACGCTTGTCTTTTGCTTGGTTCTCTTGTTGAGCTGGCCGTGCTCGCGGTTTGACTAAGCTATTGTTTGCATCGCCTATGTCGGGACGCATCCAGCACACGACAGGGTAAATCGATGTACCGTCCGCGAGCTCTTCGTTTAAGCTACCTGGTTCGAGTAATGCTTGCGCAATCATTGCTTCGTTCTTAGCGACGTTTGAGCTTGTGCGCATGTTGGCTTGGCATTGGCGTCGCAAAGGCAGGTGGTTTTGCACTAGGCGCAAATAGCGTTGACGCATGCCAGGGAAGGCATTCAACACGGCGCAGGTCGCCGCTTGGTTACGCTGTATCCATGATGCCTGCGGTGCGACATCGTGGGCTAAGAGCAGTAATAGCCACAAATACAGTTCACGATTAAGTTCGCGCGTTGGGTAACAGTCGACAAAAGATGGCAAATACAAATGTTGGTCTGAGCTCCATGCTAATTCGCAACGTTCACCTATGCCAGCAATGCGCTGCAGCCATGACAAGCTGGCACCGTGGCGTTGCGCCGTGCTGGTTTGTAGTTGGAGGCCAGCGTCGCCACCAAGCGCTCGGTAGACGATGCTTGCGAGTGGTGCGATCTCTGACAATTCAACACGTGCATCAGGAAAACCGCTGTACGCGACTTTGGTGACGATCTTGTCCCACCACGCTCCTATGGTTTCTTCCATGATGGCTCCGAATTTCTGTTTGCTTTATCGCTCAAGCTGATCTCATCACCTTGCGATTGTTGATGACGATGGATAGTGATGATACGAGCCTGCTTTCCATTCAATGCTGCTTCTGATTCGGCTTCAGCCTGATGTACCCAGTCGAGTAAATTGCCATCGGGGTTGCTACTTTGACTGTGTTCACAAGCATCGATGCATTGTCCACACTGAACACAGGCGAACATCTGTCGTTTAACACTGCGTGGTTGTAAGCGCATGGGGCAAACATGGTCGCATGCCGATTCACAACTGGCACAATCTTTGGCACGTTGACGTTGAAAGCCCACCACCATCGCTTTGTCATTGCCCATCCATGCAAGGCTTTGAAACAGGCCAAGTGCGCAGGCGTAGCGACAAAACAGATGACGTGCGAACATAAATTCCACAAAGAAGGCGATACTGCCTGCGATCAAGAAAACACTCTGATTTCGGGTCAGATCTGCATGCCATAGGCGACTATAGATCTCCATGGGAGGGAGTAGATAGGTCAGCAGTACCAATGCCCAAGTGAAAGCGCACACCATTACTAAGGGAACGACTGCGAACCACCACAAGGCATCGGGTTTAATGACACTGCCATCAGCATTGCGTTCAGGGAGAATTTCTTTGTCCCATAGGCTTTGTTTGCCGATAGCGCGTCGCAAACTTTGATTGATGGTTTCGACGATAGAAAAGTGCGGGCAGAACCAGCCGCAATAAAGGCGACCCCATTTCCACGCAACGAAGAGCACCGTGGCAGCGATCGTTAGCAAGGGCAGAATCGCCCTGAGAAAAATGGCCGATGCCGCTTCTAGTGGATGGCTTTTGCCCGGCAAAAAATGTTCTAGCCCTAAGGTCCAATCAAAACCGAATAGGATGAAGTGATGAAGATTAAGATCGAGTCGAAAGATATCGAAGATCGGTGCCAGTACAAATAAGAGAAAAAAACCAGCTTGAGTAATGCGGCGCCAAGTTTGAACCCGCGAGCTATTTGTCTTGGATTGTGCTTGGGGCTTACTTGTTTTCGAGCCAGCGCAAGCAGTTTGATTAGCTGTCTGCATGGCCTTCTTCTATTGGAGATTCAATCGGAAGACCGCCAAACAGCGGATAACGGAAAGTTTTGCCGGCTAAAGCGTGGGTAAAGGCGAGAACGCCATACAAGATGAAGACTGAATGCACGCATAGCACATAGAGTATCAGCGCCATCCAAGTTCCGACATGGCGTAGATCGCCATACAACAGTATTAAAGCACTCATGAATAAGAGCATAAAACCAGCACACAAACTGGCACGCATCGCTTGTTGCAGATGATTTCTAACCAAGATGGAAGGGTGCTGTTGGTGCCGTACATACAGAAGGAGTAATAGGAGAAAGGCAAAGATCGGCAGTATTAAGATATTGAGTAAATACAAAATAGCCGCGTGGCTGGCAATGCGGATCGCACTCTCAGTCTCAGTGCTAGAGCCGGCCTCTGAGACGGTTTGATCAAACATAGCTTGATCAAACTTCGTACTATTGATTTCTGGTTTAGCTTTCATGTCATCGCTACCCTTGGCTATTACTTTTTGCGTTCGCATGCACTCTGACGATGCACGACAATCAGCTGCCTACATGGAGCTGTATGATTTCCTGTAAGGCTGCTAAGGTGTCGTGGTCGTCGCTCAGCGCATCGACCACGGCGGCGCGGCAGGCGTCCCGCAGGGGCAGGCCTGACGCGACCAGGCGTGCAGCCATCACCAGCAGACGGGTGCTGGCGGTTTCTTCCAGATCGTGGTCGGTGAGGCGGCGCAGCGCCTGCGCGAGCTGCACCAGGCGGGCGGCGATCTCGGGTGTGGCACGGCCTTCGCGCTCCAGGATGGCTCGCTCGACGGCCGGTTCGGGGTAGTCCAGCGTCAGCGCGGTAAAGCGCTGGCGCGTGCTGGGCTTGAGGCCCTTGAGCAGGTTCTGGTAGCCCGGGTTGTACGAGATGACGAGCATGAACTCCGGTGGCGCGGCAAGGAG
>CALKVB010000376.1 GCA_937996605.1 uncultured Oxalobacteraceae bacterium
TTCCCTACACGACGCTCTTCCGATCTGCAAAACTCATGGTGAATATCCGTTGCTATCGAAAAACGTCGATTATCGCATGGCGCCTACCTATCGTCAGGGTAGACCGTTGGCGCCGAATTGTTGGAAGGCTAGGCGTTCGCACAAAAGCTTGAAATAAGATTCCACAGCTGGTAGCACCGCATGTTGTATTGGTGTACAGCGCCATCGATTGACAGACATGCCAATCACTATATCGGCAAGAGTAAATTGTTCGCCCGCGACATAAGCACCTGTCACTTGCAACTGCTTATCCAATATCCGCATCTGTTGGTTCCACAATTGCGCGCTCGCAACTATCTTGTCGGGATCTTGAAAATCGGGATGCTGCCTGACGGTCGCCATAAAAGCATAACGCCACGCGTTATTTAACTCAGTTGCCTGCCAATCCATCCACTTCTCGACTTGCGCACACTGCATCGGCTCAAGCGGTAATAAATCTGTTCGAGCATAACGTCTAGCAAGGTAGCGACAAATTGTATTCGATTCCCATAACGTTCCAAACTCGTCTTGTAGCACAGGCACCATTGCATTCGGATTTAAAGCTAAAAAACTCGCGCTATAAACATCATTTAGGGTACCCGATCCAAATTCAATTTGTTCGTAGGGGACATCAATCTCTGTGCAGGTCCAGAGCACCTTTCTCACATTGATAGAGGAAGCTTTCCCCAAAACTCTTAGCATGCTGTTCTTTCGAATGAATTGCTTATGAATGAATTACTTTTTACAAAGGCGTCAACGCCGAGTCGTAACGCAGTATAGATCTGTATGATATTCGAAAAAAATAGCGCTCGCTTTAAGACTCTATTTCACCACGCTTAACAATAGCGCTTATTTTTATTGCTGATTCTATGTCTAATTCGATTCGACTTAATCAATAAGCATGATCTTCGGCGCAAAAAAAACCGGATGACTCAGCATCCGGTTTTATTAGAAAACGAATGAAGATTAGCCTTTATCGCCGAGTAATTTTTCTTTGAGACTGCTGTCGACAGCGCGATCGCCTAACCAGATTTTTAATACTGCGTTAAAGAACAAAGGTTCAGGAATCGTTTGCCCCACTTGCTTTCCGTTTAAGAAGGATTGCATGCCTGTACCAGGCGTAAAGTCTAACAATAGTACGTCACCTTTTTTCAAACTCGTCACGGATGCAAAGAGTTCACCAAATAACACCGTTTGATTGACCAACTTAGATTTTTCAGCTTTATCGGAATTATCGTTCAAGCCTTTCATGAAGGCGTCACCAAAATCTTCCGAGCTAATTTCGCGTTGCATCACGAGCTGCATACGTTTGGGTCCACTTAATGCCAAGATATCGGCAGTCGAAGTTTTTTTCTCAGTAAGATAAAGACCTGCGACATAAAGTTTGAAAAAAGCCGCTTTAACGCGCATACCAGCGCCATTAAGTTTCAAATCTTTGCCACCTACTTTGACCGTGTCTTCAAATTTAACGCCATTGACTTCTGTCGCAGCGATACTTTGGCCGCAGGCGAGTAATAAACCACATGCTGCTAGAAACAATTTGAAACCTGATTTGATGCTAGTTGAATGGCGCATAACAACTCCCGGTAATTGAATAAAGAAACTCAAAAGCAAACTGATTGATTACAAGAATGCTTATACATTAGATCATACCAATCAAAACTCTTCCATATCATCATTTGTTGCTGGAGCGCTTGCTCTATTTGTCGTTTCACCACCACGTAGCAATCGTGGATTCGAACCTGAATTCGGCTTTGTACGGCGCGGCGCTGGCTTCGCGGTGAATGCTGCGCCTTGATCGCTCGCATCGACATCAGCTTGACTCGTGTGTTCGTTCTTCAATTTGAAAACGCTCACCACTTGAGCCAAATTACTTGCTTGATTCTGCATCGCCTCTGCTGCTGCAGCAGCTTCTTCGACCAATGCCGCATTTTGCTGAGTGACATCGTCCATCTGTGCAATAGTGCGGTGCACGCGCTCGATCCCAGCACTTTGCTCTTGGCTCGCTGCTGTAATATCAGCCATGATATCAGTCACACGTTTTACACTGGCGACCACTTCATCCATCGTGACACCAGCTTGTTCAACCAGCTTACTACCAGCTGTGACCTCATCAACAGAAGCGCCAATTAAAGTTTTGATTTCCTTTGCGGCGGCCGCAGAACGTTGCGCCAAACTTCGCACTTCGGACGCGACAACCGCAAAACCTCGCCCCTGTTCGCCGGCACGCGCCGCTTCAACCGCAGCATTCAAAGCCAGAATGTTTGTTTGGAAAGCGATGCCGTCAATCACTCCGATGATGTCCACAATTTTGCGCGAAGATGCATTGATTGAACCCATGGTATCAACCACTTGCGACACCACGGCACCGCCCTTCTCAGCCACTTCGGAAGCAGACATTGCCAAACGATTGGC
>CALKVB010000377.1 GCA_937996605.1 uncultured Oxalobacteraceae bacterium
TACACGACGCTCTTCCGATCTAGTCGCACAGCCCATGACCTAACCGAATCGGCCTATCAACAGCATCCCGCAACTCGTGACGACCCCGCTTGGCTTGAGAAACAAAGAATCTTGCTTGCCGATATGGCTTTACACTTGTTGCAAACGGCTCTAAAAGATGGCGAAATTTCTGAAGAGAGCTTGAAGAGAAATTTGTATTCAATACTGACCATCGCCGATCAATTTGTCACGGGGCGAGATTTAAAAATCACGGCAGATAAACTCTATTCGATTTAAGCTTTTGCCGTCTTAGAAAACATCAAACATTAAGGAAAAAAATGAAACTTCAAACTTTGAGCTTAGCATTAAGCCTCGCATTTCTAGGTCTTCCCACTTCATACAGTGTGGCGCAACAAGCAAAAATGCCTTTAAAGGAAACCGCAGGTGCACAGTGGTTTAAGCTGCCGACTGTAGAATTTAAAGGCAAGCAAGACGATGTGTTCTTCGTCAACGCAGATTTAGGTTTTTATGCAAATGGCCAAGGAAAAATCTATCGAAGCCAAGACGGTGGAAATAGCTGGCAAATCGTACTCGATAAACCCGGCACCTATTTCCGAGCATTGGGTATGGTCGACGCCAAACATGGCTATGCAGGAAATATCGGTACTGAATACTTTCCCGGTGTGACAGACGAAACACCGTTGTATGAAACCTTTGATGGTGGACAGAGCTGGCAAGCGGTTGCTAATTTGCCTGGGAAACCAGTGAAAGGCATTTGCGCTATCGATATTTTACAAACTGAGTTTATCAACGCTGGTGTACTTGATAAACGTACGGTAATCCATGCAGGCGGACGGGTTGGCAGCCCTGCGCAGTTATTGCGTTCGCTCGATGGTGGAAAATCCTGGACCAACATCGATATGAGTCCTTGGGTAGCGATGATTGTTGACGTCAAATTTTTTGACGAGATGAACGGCATCGTGTTTGCTGGCAGTGATGCACAGATCGCTAATTCTCATGCGCTGATCGTTGCCACTCACGATGGTGGTAAAACTTGGAACAAAGTCTATGAATCGCAACGTCCATATGAATTGACTTGGAAAGGGAGTTTCCCGACTCGCGAGGTGGGCTACGCGACCATTCAAAACTATAATCCCGACAAAGCTGAAGATCAACGTTGGGTCGCGAAGACCATCGATGGCGGCAAGACTTGGCAAGAACTGCCACTTGTGAAAGATCAGGCTGTACGTCAATTTGGTGTGGGCTTTGCTACACCAGACCTCGGCTGGGTAGGTACGACTAAAGGTGGTTTTGAAACGCGTGATGGCGGTCAGACTTGGAAGTCTGTAAATCTAGGACGAGTTGTAAATAAGATCCGTGTGCTTCCCGATGGAAAAGGCTTTTTCAGTGCCTATGCGATTGGCGCTGATGTGTATAAATTCGCCGTGCCGCCAACATCTGCTAACGCGAATGATGTCAAGCAAGTACCGATTGCGGTGGGTAAGCCTTGATGGGTCTCGCTGCGTCAATTTACGCTATTTGACACGCTAACGACGCAGTTGAATTCAGATAAATTCAGGAGATTTAAGTATGGTCATGAGAGACATTTCAAAAATCCTGTTCACTGCGGTTTATCCTTTGTACTTGCAAAAGGTGGAGAAAAAATTGCGATCAAAGGAGGAATTGGATGTGGTGATCTGTTGGCTAACAGGTTACAGCCGCGATCAGCTCGATCAACACACAAAGAACGAGATTAATTTTCAAGACTTCTTTGATCAAGCGCCATCTTTCCATCCCAATAGTGCACAAATTAAGGGTGTAGTGTGTGGAGTTCGAGTTGAAGAAATACAAGACCCGATTACGCAAAAAATTCGTTACCTCGATAAGCTGGTTGATGAATTAGCAAAGGGAAAAACTCTCGATAAGATCTTGCGTAAATGAATCTTGTAAGTGAACGTACATAGTATGGGGTGCTAAAGAAACGCGCTTGTATTGTAGTGTTGTTGTGAGTCATAGCGTTCAATATTTGAGTCAAATAACTGATTGTATCTATCTAAAAATCAACATGAAGGAGAGCGCAAATGAAGCCGAATCCTGTAGGCTGGTTTGAAATCTATGTGCAAGACTTGCCGAGAGCGAAAGCATTTTACGAAGCGGTGTTCGAAACCCAATTGGTGGAGTTGGCGAACCCAGATCCGAATCAGTTTGGAGAAATGGAAATGTGGACTTTCCCGATGTCGACGCAAGACTATGGCGCCTCTGGCGCACTGATCAAAATGCCAGGTTGCCCTTCTGGCGGCAGCACTTTGGTCTACTTTTCTTGCGATGATTGTGCGACTGAGCTTGAACGAGCACTTAAGCATGGGGGCAAGTTATTTAAAGGGAAGCTATCAATCGGTGTTAATGGATTTATCGCGATCGTGATTGATACTGAAGGTAATATGATAGGTTTGCATTCGATGCAGTGAGCGGTAATGCGGTGCTGGTCTGAAGATAGGTAAGTGAGGGTACCGCTCCTTTGCGCCCACTCGTCAGATGCTTTATCGCGAAGCGTAGAGCAAACAAATAAAACGCTTCGCGAACACAGATTCAAGTATTTGGAAAGAGTGCTTCCAATTTATCAAACGACCCAGTCCATCCCATTGTCATGCCACGGCGTTCTTGGATGAAGGCTTGTAGTTCAGCATCAGTGAAATTGCCGACGGGTTCCCATGTGACGGTAACGCGGGTTTGATTTTCACCCTCAGCGGTGAACTCCACCGTAGTCTGCATGGTCTCTGGCCAAGTCGGTGCCATTGGGTGGCGTGAAATGTTTTCGTGTTCGTCGCAAAATTGTTGGGTGTAGACCAAACGAGTTGGCTTACGCATCTCTAGATAAAAGGCGCGACCATACATCGTGATATTGTTCTCGCTGCTGCCGTTCGTCATCATGTAGAACGAGCTTCCGCCTTCGTGTAAATCGGCGCGCATGAACTTCATCGTAAAGCCCGTTGGGGGCAGCCATTTTGAAAAATGCTCTACCTTGGTCCATAAGTCATACATGAATTCGACCGAGGTGTTGAAGCTACGGTTGATGACGAAGCGTTGTTTTTGTTCCGTCTGTTCAGCAAGATATTCTGCAAAACGATCCCAAGTAGATTCGCCACCCGCTTGTTTAATGAAATGACGGGTTTGTGTTGCGGCTTCTGCAGTCGCTAAAGCCATCGTCATCTCCATCAAGGTCTTCTTGCCAATAGCAGTGAAGTGGACGGTAACGCGAAACAGGGCAGGGCTATCGTCGGTCGCACCATGGTCATAGACCAAAGTTCGATGTTCGTCGATCTCAAAATACGTTGCGATATTCGGATAATCCGTGCCGTCAGGGCCGTGCATGGTGTAACGCCATTGACCGCCTACGCGTAATTCTTTGCTATGGGTGGTCAAGGTAAAACCCCGCGGCCCCCACCAATGTGCAGCCTGAACTGGATCTACCCACGCATCCCACACCGTTTCAACTGGTGCGTTATAGATGCGCTCGAGGTAAATTTCATTTGCTAGCGGTGCTCTTTTTGTTGGTGCTTTTGCTGATGCGGACATTCTTCTTACCTTTCTTTTCTGCGGTCACGGTTTGTAGATAGAGATCAAGCCTATCAAAGCTTTCTTCCCAAAATGTGCGGTATTGATCTACCCAATCCGAGGCGACGCGCAGTGCTTCGGCATTGAGTTTACACGGACGACTTTGTGCCTCGCGTGATTTTGTAATGAGCCCAGCCGTCTCTAAGACTTTGAGATGCTTGGTAACAGCCGGCAGGCTCATGTCGTTCAGGAAGGGCTGTGCTAATTCTGATACGGTGGCATCTCCTTTTGATAGCTGAGACAAAAGGGCGCGACGAGTCGGATCGGCAAGCGCAGAGAAGGTTTGACTAAGGGGATCTGTCATAGTGGATTAAAATAAACCTATTGGTTAATTAACCTAATGGTTTAATAGTAGTTTGCGATTTCGAAAGCGTCAAGTGAATTTTTGAGTTGAATTCATTTTGAACTGAGGCAGTAATTTCAATGCCTCAGAATTCGAACCTGTGATTGATGGTTCGAACGTTGCGCGATAAAATCCAGGGCGACTTGTCACCCTAACGTTAGCGTTGAACTACGATTAGCTTGGTTAAGTCAACATTAGAGAGTCGTTGTTTCTCGGGATGGTCAAGCTGGTCGATTTTTTCCAAGGCGGCACATTCATTCAGGCTGATGCCAAAACAAATGGCGCTTGTGTGTAATTTCTCTTGCCTATGGCTTTAGATTCTTTGTCAGAAAATCATTGGATGCGATTGATAATACGCTTGGTTTCACTCTTAATACCACACTCTACAAACATGAAGAAATTAGTGTTTACTCTGATCATTTTCTTAGCTAGCCATACATGTCAAGCGTTGCCACAGCATTTTCCTCTTGATTACACCAAGCTCGTCATTCTCGACGCAGAGGATTTGGCAGAGAGTGGGCTCAACCATGCCTACGAAAAACTCAAGCCAAGCTTGCAGCTCTATGTGCGAAAACCTGCAAGACTTCGTGAGAACTTTAATTCCGCCGTGCCAAGCTATAGCGTGACTTGTAATGGTGTCACCTACGCCATTTATGCACCAAGTTTGCCGAGCGCACAAGCCGAGTCATGGGGCAGAGCAACGGTCGCACTATTTAGTATCGTCAACCATCAACTGAGAACTTCAGCGGTGAAGTTTTATGCGATTAATAGTGGCAATGATTTAGGCGGCATGTTTCTCACCAAACAGCAAGTCGTTGCTGCCAAAAAGAGTTTGAAAAGGAAAATCGATTGGCCTTATATTCCGACTTTAGAACATCCTTGGTACGGGCAATATCACTGATCCGATAAGCGCCCAATTTAATTAAATACTGCAAAGACCTTTGCGCATAAATCTCCATGTGTGACGGATCAGGTGTCGTCTATTCTTTTCAAGAAGGCGAAATTGAACGGAAGTTTAGGAAAATATTGAAATAGCCGTTAAATAAATAGACTTTGTTGCATATTGATTTTGTTCGACGTACTTGTCGAATAAGCCCTCTATATTTTGTACCATCAACAATTTTTTCTTGCTTGGGTTTACGCTTGTAATGGACGAAGTTGAGTGGCAAAGGGGGATCGTAGTTCTACGATTTTCCGTTCGCGAGAGCGGTTGTTCTTTTGTATAAGAGGCGGCTCGGTCATCAATTCAGGGTTTGACTTCGCAATCCTAATGCTCTTATAATCCGTACCATTGGTGCTTAGGGGCGCCATCCCGCACAAGAGGCTCTCACCCTATATCCTTCTTATTTGATGTGATACTGCCATTTCGTTTGACGTCAGCGGGTCGTCGATAAACGATACGGAGACTTATCATGTCATATTCTGCATTATCCATTCCCTCTTACGCATTGATCGTCTGTGAAACCTATTATGGAGCACAGTCATGAATATCGTCTTAAATGAACTCAAGACCCGTGCAAGTTTTTTGCATAAGAAACTCAACAAAGCGGATCCTCAAGCCTTGGAATTAGTGCGCGTGTTGAGCAAAAAAGCGCACTGGACTACGCCGCCTGAATGGCAACACAAGCATTGTCTCAATTTGGTTGCGATGCAAAATGGTTTTCAAGATTGGAATCACGCACATCAGGTTTTCGGCGGGCTCGCTACCGTTGGTGAAGACATGGGTGATTTCTGGTACAAGGATTTAGGTTTTACGAATTTTTGGTTTTCTGATTATGCAGAAGCCAAACGATTTCTGAGTACGGATACGACAGTCTATTTACTGCCTTATCGAAAACAGTTTTTTGCGGTTGGCTATGAATACCTCGAAGCACGCAATTTATTGCCC
>CALKVB010000378.1 GCA_937996605.1 uncultured Oxalobacteraceae bacterium
ATCCGGCAGCAAATAGTGGTTACGCTTTGTTCTTATTGGCATTCTTCGTACTCGCTTCTGGCATCACGATTTTGCAAGTCGCGGCGAACCCGTATGTCACGATTTTAGGTGATGCGAAGACCGCGTCTAGTCGTTTAACTTTGACTCAAGCATTCAACTCTTTAGGCACTACCATCGGCCCAGCTTTGGGTGGCATGTTGATTTTGTCTGGTGCTTTACTCGGTGCCGATCAAATTGCCGCCATGAGCGCAGCAGAACAAGCCGCGCATCGCGCTAAAGAAGCAGCGACAGTGCAAGGCCCTTATTTGGCGCTTGCCGCTGCCTTAGCGGTCTTAGCGATTCTATTTGCCTTCGCCCGATTGCCAAAGATCGAACATGGCGATGCACCAGCGGCCTCCAGCGACAACGCGGCGCAAGCGACGACCTCTGTTTTTGCTCAGCGCCATTTAGTCTTAGGTGCGATTGGGATTTTCTTGTACGTCGGTGGCGAAGTCAGTATCGGCAGTTTCTTAATCAACTTTTTGGGCGAAGCCAATATTGCGGCACTCAGTGCAGCCGACGCCGCACACTACGTCAGTTACTACTGGGGTGGGGCCATGGTTGGTCGCTTCATCGGTTTTGCCGTGATGCGCAGCGTGAGCCCTGGTAAGGCCTTGGCCTTTAACGCTGCTGCTTCCATCGTCTTGATTTTAACGGCGATCTTCGGCCACGGCAGCCTCGCTATGTGGGCGATTATCGCGGTAGGTCTGTGTAACTCGATTATGTTCCCGACCATCTTCAGTATGGCGCTGCATAAACTCGGCGCGCTCACAGGGCAAGGTTCTGGTGTCTTGTGTATGGCGATTGTTGGTGGTGCCTTGGTACCGTTCGCGCAAGGGTATTTGGCCGATCACATCGGCTTGCAGTTGTCTTTCTGCATCCCTGTGGTGTGCTATGCCTACATCCTGTTCTTCGGGTGGAAATATGCAGGGATGTACAACCAAGCCACCAATTCAAACAACAGCTAAATTGATGCGAGTGAGTCAATGATAAATGCAAGCGATCTCGCCTTAGCGAAACAATTTGAGAGCCCTTTCTTTTGGGGCGTGGCAACCAGTGCATATCAAATCGAAGGTGGCGCCGCGGCTGGTGGCCGCGCTCCTTCGATCTGGGATACCTTCAGCCACACGCCAGGCAAAATTATGGATAACAGTAGCGGAGATGTCGCCTGCGATCACTACTACCGCTATGCCGAAGATGCGCAACACATCGCGGATCTCAATGTGCATGCCTATCGCTTTTCTATCGCATGGTCGCGCGTGCAGCCTTTGGGCTATGGCGCATGGAATGAAGAAGGCTTTGCTTTCTATAGTCAGTTACTAGACGAACTCGCCAAGCGCCACATTCAAGCGCACATCACTTTGTACCATTGGGATTTGCCACAGGGTTTGCAAGACCAAGGCGGCTGGCTCAATCGCGACACCGCGCATCATTTCGCGGCTTACGCCAAAGAAGTAGCACGCCGCTTTGGCGATCGCGCTATGTCCATCGCCACCCATAACGAGCCGTGGTGCACCGCCAATCTCGGCTATGGCAATGGCCAATTCGCCCCGGGCGTGACCGACCCCGTCGCCGCGCTGCAAGTCTCGCATAACTTATTGTTGTCGCATGGTCTGGCGATGTCTGCCATGCGCGATCAACATGTCAGCGCCAAACTCGGCATCGTGCTCAATCAATGGACCGCAGAACCCGCCACCAATAGCGCCGCCGATATCGCCGAAGCCGCATGGGAATATGCGCGTTCCGTGCAATGGTTCATGGACCCCATCTTCAAAGGCCGCTATCCACAAATCGCTCTCGACCGCATGGACCTCAGCCGCTTCCATGTCGAAGCCGAGGACATGGCCATCATTCATCAACCGCTCGATTTCTTAGGCGTGAATTACTATTTCCGCGCCTACGTCAGTACCGAAAATCCACCACGCAAACCAGAAGCCAAACTCGGCCTCACCGATATGGGCTGGGAGATTTACCCGCAAGGCTTACGTGATTTATTGATCGGCATCCACCGCGAATACGCAGCCCACGGCCTGCCCGAAATCTACATCACAGAAAACGGCGTCGCCTTCGCCGACAAAGTCGAACAAGGCCGCATCCACGACCAAAACCGCATCAACTATGTCCGCGCCCACCTCAACGCGGTGGCAGAAGCCAAAGCCGCCGGCGTCAACATCCAAGGCTATTTCTATTGGAGCTTGATGGACAATTTCGAATGGAATTCAGGCTACCTGCGCCGCTTTGGTTTGTACTATGTCGACTACGAAACACTGCAGCGGATACCGAAGGATAGTGCGCTGTGGTATCGGGATTTTGTTCGGGTTTGTGGGTGATGGGTTGTGTTTTATAGGTTGGATGAAAGCGAGCTGCGGCTCGCTTTTGCTTTTTGGGGATGTTGATGGGAAGAACTTCTATCGTTTTTTGTTGCTTGTTCGGTTGGATGTCTGGTCTAATCCAAATGATAGGTGCGCTAGCAATTGTAAAGTCGAGTTTACTCGTGAGAGGGAAGTTTCCATGAAATTTTGGGCATTAGAGAGTGATCCTAGCATAACTGTCGTAATTAAAAGCCGGATTACTGTCGAGGCGATTGTCAGGCAAGGGATTAACTCAACAGCAATTCGAGAGGTCCTGAAGACATTCGAGCCGAGTGAGTTTTCTTTATCTCTTTACGATGCCGTCAACCAAAGTTTTCTTGAAAGTTACAGCGATGCCGTTGACATCATCAGTTGGTCATGGGTACCTATATTTTCTGCGAGGGCCGTAGAATTAATAATGACTTTTGGTGGAATGGAAGATGATTTTATCAAATGCAATATTCAAGGTTTAAGTGGGCAAGACTTCTTTTTATATCTTCCTAAATGTAGTCTTAACATTGTGGATTTTGATAAGAGCGCTTTTCTTGCGTGGATACCAGGTGAAGCGCCAATTCCATTCCGATTGGAAAAATTAGTAACGATCGGCGATCCTGAGTTATTGCCTCATCTGCTTAGAGCGAAAAGTGTAAATAATGAAGATCTCGTTGAGTTGCTGATATCAAACGAATTTAAGTTGAGTTGGGAGAGTTCTGGGTTAATCAATGCCATATTTAGGGACTTACGGTAGAACATCAAATAAGACTCCACATTTGAGAACGCGTAGCCAGCAGGTACGAATAGCTTCAGCGTATTCGTACGAATGTGAGCTATGTCTTGATGCTGTATCGCGGCTTTTTGTGTTGTTACATTGGTATCTGATTTAATTAGGATCGCAATGCACTTTCACTAAGTTTGTAAGTTTTAAACAGGAAATTATGATAGACGATGCCAAAAGAATGTTCGAGGAAGCGCTTGCGCGAATTAATAAAATTGAAAAGACACCCAATTCCAAATCC
>CALKVB010000379.1 GCA_937996605.1 uncultured Oxalobacteraceae bacterium
TGACTGGAGTTCAGACGTGTGCTCTTCCGATCTAGTTTTATACGCAGCATTGGCGGGTTCGCAGGATCTGCGTATGCGTGAAGCCGCTTTGCTACGAGCATTGGGGGCAACGCGATCGCAACTTTCACAAGCGCAATGGGTGGAATTTATCTTAGTCGGCAGCCTAGCTGGACTCTTTGCAGCAGCGGGCGCCAGTGCGATAGGTTGGGTCTTGGCGACCTTCGCCTTTAAATTTGCTTGGACCTTTTCGCCTATGGTGTGGTTGGCGGGTATCGTGGTCGGCGCTCTGTGCGCCATGGTAGGTGGTTGGTTAGGCTTGCGTAATGTATTGAATCAGCCACCGCTGTTGAGTTTGCGTAATGCTTGATCGAATTGGTTGAGAGCTTCAATAGAAACAAGAGGTCACACGTGAAAAAGAAAATCCAGATCGGCCTCGTTTCATTGGTGATTGTTGCATTTGTTTCTTTGCTCATACTGCAGTTCACAGCATGGTTGATCCCAACTTGGTTTGCACTTTCGGTTCATGTGCAGAAGCATTTAATCGTTGCCAGTCTTGGTGTTGGAATGGTGACTCTGCTTGCCGGTTTATGCTTGAATCTTGTTCGTCAAAGAAAGCAAGAGCAAGAGTGATAACAAAAGAAGAATGAAGAAAGAAGAAGTGCATGAATAATGGCGAAGAAGAACAATCTAACTTATATGAGTTAATAGGCGGCGCGGATAAGCTACGTGAGCTAGTTGATCGGTTTTATGACTTAATGCAGCTAGAGTCAGAATTTGCCGGTATCAATGCGATGCATCCGCAACCGAATGATAGTTCTCGCGATAAATTGTTTTGGTTTTTGTCAGGTTGGATGGGTGGTCCGAATTTGTATATTGAGCAGTTTGGACATCCTCGCCTCCGAGCGCGTCATTTGCCCTATGCCATCGGTGTTTCTGAGCGCGATCAGTGGCTGCGATGTATGGCTTGGGCCATGCAAGATGTGCAGATTGACACACCTTTGCAGGAGCATTTGATGCATTCATTTTTACAGACGGCGGATTGGATGCGGAATAAGGCAGGATGATCAACGGCTTACAGCAAACATCTATCACACATCAAATTATTTCCGCGAAAAGACGATGAGCGTATTCGAAATTATTTTACTGTCCGCAGTCTTTTTTTGCCTTGTTTTGCAGGTGTTAATCCTGCTGCGCAAATCGGATACGCAAACTGATGCGCAAGCCGATGCGCAAATGCAGCTGCTGCAAACTCAATTACAACAGAACCATGTACAGCAACTGCAATTACAAGAGCGTAGTGAGCGCTCATTGCGGGAACAAGTGTTATCGACTGCTCAAGCGACGCGTCAAGAGTTGGGCGGAAACTTTTCGCAATTTCAACAAAGTTTGGCAGCACAATTGACTAGCGTTGCGACGCTGCAAAACAATCAGATTGACGCATTTTCTCAGCAATTGGTGAAGCTCAATGAAAGCAATGCGCTACAGCTTGAAAATATGCGACAAGCTTTGATTCAACAAAGTCAAACGGCACGTGAAGAGCAGGGCGCGAGTTTGAAGGCTTTTGCGGATACCTTAAACCAGACTTTAAACAATCTCACTGAATCGAATGCTTTACGCATGAGTGAAATTCGTTCAACGTTAGAACAAAAGATTCAGCAATTGCAGGCCGAAAATGCAGGTAAGTTAGAAGAGATGCGCAAAACAGTCGATGAGAAGTTGCATGCGACTTTAGAGCAGCGCCTAGGCGAATCGTTTAAACAAGTATCGGATCGTTTGGAGAAAGTACATCAAGGTCTGGGCGAAATGCAGCAATTGGCGATTGGTGTAGGCGACTTAAAGCGGGTATTAACCAATGTAAAAACGCGCGGCACATGGGGCGAAGTGCAATTGGAAATGGTGTTAGAGCAAATGCTGACGCCAGATCAATACACCAAGAACGTAGAAACGGTGCCAGGCAGTGGTGAGCGCGTCGAGTTCGCAATTAAGTTGCCTGGTAAAGACGATGACAAAGCACCCGTGTGGATGCCGATTGATGCTAAGTTCCCTAAAGAACAATACGAGCGTTTGCTCGATGCTGCGGAACGCGCAGACGCTGATGGCGTTGCACAAGCGGGTAAAGAGTTGGAACGAGCGATCCGCGGGGAAGCCAAGACTATTGCAGAGAAATATTTGTCTCCACCGTTGACCACAGATTTCGCTATCTTGTTTTTACCAACCGAAGGTCTTTATGCAGAAGTGATGCGACGCCCTGGGCTTGCCGATGAGTTGCAACGTAGTTTCCGTGTGTCGATTTCTGGACCATCAACTTTATCTGCATTGCTCAATAGTTTACAAATGGGTTTCCGTACTTTGGTGTTGGAAAAACGTTCTTCCGAAGTCTGGCAAGTCTTAGGCGCAGTAAAAACTGAATTTGGTAAGTTTGGCGACGTCTTGGCCGCCACTAAAAATGCCTTGCAGAAGGCGGCAGATAATATCGATAGAGCCGAGACGCGCAGTCGCCAAATGACACGCAAGTTAAAACTGGTGGAAGCATTGCCGAGCGATCAAGCACAAAATTTATTAGGGATGGACGATCTCAACGTAGATGACGAAGCTTAATCGTCTAGCTTTCCAGAGATTGGAAGTGTGAACCAGAAAGTAGAACCCTTATGTTCCTCTGATTCAAAGCCGATTTGCCCTCCCATTAATTGCACCAAGGCCTTGCAAATACTCAGCCCTAAACCGGTGCCTTTTTGAGGACGGCTATCGCCAGAAGACATTTGTGCAAAACGATGAAAGATATTCGGTTGATAGGAAGCAGGAATACCAGTTCCAAAATCTCGAATTTCAACCCGCACGTACTCTGCCTGCTCTAATAGTCGAACTTGAATCTCACTCGCTTGGGGTGAAAAACGTACCGCGTTTGAAAGTAAATTAGCAAAAATTTGTTGCACCCGACCAGCATCTACCATGACCCAAATTGGAACGACAGGATCGCTAAGCACATAGCGTATTTGTTTTTGGGTAGCGTAGATTTCGTTATCGCTCAGGCATATCTTGGTCAAGCCGACTAAGTCTATTCTTTGTAAATCTAGTGATAAAGTGCCCGAGGAAATTTTTTCGACATCGATGATATCGCTCAGTAAGTTACTGAGGCGTTCCGAATTACGCAAGGCGACTTTGACTAAATTGCGTGCAGTCGGCGGTAAGCTCACTAAGGTTTCACTCGCAAGCAAGCCTAGAGCGCCGTGAATCGAGGTCAATGGCGTGCGTAATTCGTGATTGACTGTTGACACGTATTCGCTTTGTACTTGGTCATGGGATTCGCGCTGTTTGAGATTTTGGTGCATCTCTAGCAAGTTACTATAAGCGCGTAAAGACGAGATCACAGTTGTGCGTAACTTTTGTACTGTCAGTTCGGATTTAT
>CALKVB010000380.1 GCA_937996605.1 uncultured Oxalobacteraceae bacterium
AATAGATGAAAGGGATATCAACCATGATTGCTAGACAGCCGCTTGCTGGCGTTCGAATTCATATTGCCGGATCAGTTCCGGATCAGCGACAGGAAGAAATTTGCTTATTTGTTAGGCTGCTTGCAGCTCGAATATTCAGCGAAGGTGGCTCAGTAATTCATGGATGTCATCCCTCGTTGATAAAGCCCCTAGAAGAGGCAGCAAGGACTTTCATACTTGCGGGAGGTGATTCGGGAGCCCTAACATTAGTTTGTGCTAAGAAATTTGCTCAAACAGAAGAGCAAATCTCGAAAATCGAATCCCAACGAGAATTCGCAACGGTACAAGTGGTGCCAGCGGAGCCTGATGGGCAAGTAGACGGCGAACTGATTCCGATGCGTGATTGGATGGCCGAGCGAGCAGATGCTATCGTTTGTATCGGCGGAAAATGGTGGGATGTAAACAAAGCCAAGGCTGGCGTCCCTGCAGAACTGGATTCGATGCTCGAACGTGGAAAACCTGGTTTTGTAGTTGCAGGATTTGGAGGTGCAATAGCTGGATACCTTAATGAAACCCCCGGACTACTTGCAAGACTACAGAATGGGTTGTCCGAAGAAGCAAATAAACAAATTGCCGATGATGTATCGATTGAGCGCAATGTAGACACCATTATTAAGCAATTGAAAACCTTGCCTCTCGTGCGGCGCAGTATTTCAAAGGGGCGCAATTTCCGAATTCTGGCACTTGATGGAGGGGGGCTGCGAGGCACCTTTACTGCAGCTGTATTGGCGAAGTGGGACGACATGCTTGGTTGCGGTGGCGGAAACAATCTAGTATCGCATTTCGATCTGGTGGCAGGCACATCGACCGGCGCAATACTCGCAATTGGCCTTAGCCTAGGAATAAAACCAAGCAAAATACTTGAGTTTTATATAGAGAAGGGCTCTCTTATTTTCCCAAAGGACAGAAAACTGAGGCACTGGCTAAGATCAAAGCATGAATCTTCAACACTCCAAGCTTTACTGAAGAGTGTGTATGGGGATAAAAATTTATCCGAAGCTTCATGTTGCCGCTTGGTTATTCCAACGGTACGAGCAAAGCATGGGCAAGCTGAAGTAATTGTCACACCTCATAGCCCAGATCGTACTGCCTTTCGGGAAATTTCCGCTGTTGACGCTGCTCTTGCGTCTTCCGCAGCTCCAACCTATTTTGATGAATCCATATGGGATGGCCCAATTGCACCCGAAACTTTTCTAGATGGAGGTGTCTGGGCTAACAATCCAATCCTTCCCGCGCTAGCAGAAGCTGTACGCCACCTAAAAATTCCGCTAGATCGAATAGACGTTTTAAGTGTTGGGACTATTAGCAGTGAAAGTGATTTCACGGAGTCATTAGGAAAAGGTAAGGCTGGATGGGCTCCAGATAGCGCTGACCTATTTTTCGCAGCTCAGGAACACGGGGCATTAGTTTTGGCTGAAAGTTTCTTGGGGCCAACTCGTCATCTCCGAGTCAACCAGCAAACACCTCATGCAATTAAGTTAGATGATGTAGCAGCTATTCAAGACATGAGTCAAAGAGGAAATGAGGCTGGAAAAGATACTTTTGCCGAGGTTCGTTCGAGATTTTTGGATGGAACCCATGCGGATAAATGGAAAAAATTCTAGAATCCGCCCAATATGCATATATCTAATTCTTCGGTATTAATAATTTATTAATGCATCTGAAAAATACTTCAGTTTTCGAAAGCTATAGGTAGGTGGAATTGATATGACATCACTTTACCAACTAGCCGTGCTCGGTACGCCAACCGATTTTCAAGTAACCGAGCTTGAAGAGATCATTAGGAAAGCTGTTGGCAATTTTAACTTGCGACTCGGTCACGAGGTAGGATGGGAGGTTTGCCCCAAAGTATTTCAACCTGATCAGCAAAGGTCATCCGCAGCGGTATTTTTTGGGGGAGAGAGCCCGGTTCTCGCTAATTTGCCCGATTTGCTGGCACGTGGCATTCCCTTGCTGCCCGTAACATCCGATGTCAATCGGGTTGACGCGGAGATCCCGCAAATACTGCGACCACTTAATTGTTTAGCATACAGTGCAGGGGGGGCACAACGAGTTGCAACTGCTTTGTTGGAATGTGCGGGACTCCTACCCAGGCAGCGCCGGGTATTTGTAAGTTACCGTAGAAGTGAGGCCCGAGAGGCCGCTTTGCAGTTGTTCGATGCTCTATCAGCCCGCCTCTTTGATGTGTTTCTCGATACGCACGGTATTCCGCCTGCGGAAGATTTCCAGACGATGCTGTGGCATCGCCTCTGCGATTCTGATGCCCTTCTCATGCTTGACACGCCGGGTTACTTTGAAAGCCGCTGGACGAGCGCAGAGTTCGGACGAGCGTTAGCCAAAGGTATCAGCGTCTTACGTGTTGGCTGGCCAGACGCCACGCCTTCTGCGCGCACAGCAACAGCCAGTCGGGCAGAACTGCTATCAGAAGAAATCGATACGAGCACAGGGCGCCTAGCAGACGAGGCCGTAGCGCGTATATGTCTACAGCTTGAAGAAGTTCGTAGTCAAAGCCACGCCGTACGCCACGTCAATCTCGTCAGCAACCTTCGCAACGCCATCCAAACAATCGGCGGTCGGATTCTCGGGGTGGGGGCAAATAAGGCGGTCTATATTCAATTACCCGACGGACAAAATATCGTCGCCTATCCAACAGTTGGTGTACCTACATCGACAACGCTGCATGATGCATCTACCAACTCACCCGATCAGTCAGTTGCTGTGGTTTACGACCACGTTGGCTTGCACCCTCGATGGCTAGGGCATTTGGATTGGCTCGGCCAACACATTCACAGCGCTCGGTGGGTCAAAGCTAGTGAGGCTGGTTGGAAATTTGCCGATTGGAAAGCCTGAAACATGAGTGCAATCTTCCTTTCAGCCAGTGTGCCACTTGTTGGTCGCGGATCGTACCACGAGACTGCCAATCCATTTCTGATCCAATGTGCAGTACGGGAACTTGTAATCGCCGTAATTCGACAGCACAAAATTGTGTGGGGAGGCCACCCAGCAATCACGCCGATGATTTGGAGTATTTGTGAGGACTTGGGCGTTGATTACACTCAGTCCGTAGTTCTGTATCAAAGTAAATTCTTTGAGGATCGCTATCCGGAAGAAAACAAACGCTTCAAAAATGTTGTTTTCACCGAGTCTGTTCCCAATGACAGGGCAGCAAGTCTGCTAGTCATGCGCGAGAAAATGCTCTCACGCGAGGATTTGATCGCAGCGGTCTTTATTGGTGGGATGGATGGGGTAGAAGCCGAGCACGAATTATTCAAGAAACTCCGTCCTGGCGCTAAGATACTGCCGGTGCCCTCACCCGGTGGGGCGGCCCTCAATCTAGCCAAAGATCAAGGCTATTTCTCTGACGTAGATCTTCTCGATGTGGACTTCGCACGACTTTTCTATACACAGCTCGCTGTGGCCATGAGTGACAAGCACTAGGACTGTGTATAACCACATCAACAAGACAGACCGAATCAGCCTATTACCTACTCTCGGCCAGAATTTTCACCATTCCGTCAAAACAATAAGCCATTCCTCGTGGGATGCCCATAGAGCTCCGATACCTGCTCTTTGAACAGCGCCTGTCCTCCATAGCTTGGGTGCCTCACGCAAATCACAGGAACGGACTCAGTGATACGCTGAGCAGCTGCGGCTGCATCTTTGCCGAAAGCAACAATCCGGGCTGGGCACAGGAGAGCAATAAGTTGTTGCATCAGTTCCTCACCGGCTCGCCTCTCACAGGCGTTGTGTTGCCTATTGGTAAACGAGTCTCCCGGCTCATGCGGATGAAGCGGAAAGACGTTCCAGAGAAATATGCGAGCATCAATATGCTCCAACATACCCCAAATGACCGCAGCGGTTCGCTCAGCTACAGCATTTCCTATCGTCGGTCGCTCTTCGAACACATCAAGATTCCAGCGTCTTGCGTGTTGACCGATATGAACATCGTCAGTCAGGGCCAGCCCAGTACGGCGCCCACCGCGGTATCCAAGGTCCCGTCCAATCCATATCGCATCCACAGGCGTTTCTGCCGCACGACGCAACATGGCAGAAAGCGCTGTGGCGCGGCGACGTGGCGCATCCCGACGATCATAGATTTCACAACGATCCGAATACGGATTGAAACAATCTTCGAACTTCAGCGAGGCGACGGCTTCAACGAATGGATGAATCTTCATTTTTTTCTGACCCAAGTGGCATGTATTTGATAGTACGCAACTCCCTGCTACCAATGATCCATCCACCTTGATTCGCCCTGAGTTCGCGAAAGACGGTATACCCCTCCAGAATCGCTCTCTCCCATAGCTTTAAAGGACACCTATCGACTTCGTAGCCATTCACGAACTCACCAATAGTCTTAAGGATTCCCAAGGATACCTTGTCCTGATTCTCAAAGAAATTTAGTTCCTTTCCCTTGGAGAAAATCCAAGCGGTAAGCCCTTCCTCCACGACTATAGCTCTGCCACTGTCCTGCTCTTCATCATATTTTGGTTTGCTTTTTCGCTTGTGTTTGATCAGCGCGCGTATAACGGGTGACCAATGCAGAATGGCCACATAGGCGAGATGGAAAACGTCATGAAACCGGTATCCATCACGATCGGCGATGTTGTCGGTCAGAGGATCGCCTATGAATACTCCATTCCATTGGAGATAGCTCTTGCCGGTACCACGTTGATTGACTCGGATCTTAAATTCCCTAGGAAGTTGCTCCTCCACGCCAAACTCACTATCGAAATCAAGGCCAACCAAATCAGCCGCCTGCGGATTCAGGAATGCCCCCCGGGCTTTTTTAAGGTTCCCCCGGGCTACATCCGAGAATGCCAACTTGGCAGCATGAATTGCGTCGAGATAAGCCCGTGCGAAGGAGACTATGTCAGCGCGTGCGGGACCACTTTCCAGCAAGGCTGCAGCTGCCTGCCCAAGACGCACTAAAGTAGCATCCAATGAAGCTGGGGCCGCAACAGGTATGGCGATGTAAGCTAATGCGCCTTCGGCTAGGTCGCTTGCTGCACCTACGCTCTTAAAGCTCTTGTGATTTGCCGCTTCGGCAAAAATAACTTCAAGAGGTTCTTGCATACGCCGGCAGAGAGCGGCCAAATACCAAAGGGTATCGCCGAATTCTTCTTCGGCAGCCTTTTTAAATCCGGGGTAGGCAGATTTTTCCCGAACATGCTTTTTCGCAGTGGCCATTATTCCACCCACTTCCCCATAAAGCCCTTGAAGGACTGGGTTGAAATCCGTCGAACTGAGTACGTCCGTATCTGCAATTTCCGCTGCGTAATTCGAAAGGAGATCGGAAGAGCAC
>CALKVB010000381.1 GCA_937996605.1 uncultured Oxalobacteraceae bacterium
CAAAACAATCTTACGTACCACTTCCCAACGCGTGCAACCAAGTCCATAGGCAGACTCCTTCAACACAGGGGGAACAATTTCAAACACATCACGCATCACCGAAGCAATGAATGGGATGATCATAATGCCGAGTATGATTCCCGCGGTCAAAACACCAATACCGATCATAGAACCTGAAAACAGCTGCCCTATCACTGGCAACTTACCCAAGGTGTTAGCGAGTAATGGTTGTCCGTATTCGCTAAAGAAAGGAGCAAAAACAAACAGGCCCCACATGCCGTAAATAATACTTGGCACACCAGCTAAAAGCTCAACTGCAGTACCTAGCGGGCGTTTTAGCCAAGTCGGGCAAATTTCAGTCAAAAACAAAGCGATACCGAAGCTGACAGGGAATGCGATCAAAAGCGCAATAATCGAAGTCACCAATGTACCAACGATAGCAATCATGCCACCAAATTTATCGTTGATCGGATCCCATTCAATCGTCGTAATAAATGCGAACCCAAATTCTTTCATTGCTGGCATAGCGCCATATACAAGCGAAATTACAATGCCAACCAACACTACTAACACGAAGAGTGCAAAACTAAAGGTAATCTTGTGAAACAAAAAATCTTGTAGCTTCTGCTTACGCATGGTCGGACTGTTTGCCACAGAATATTGGCTAGCAGTCGCCGCATTTTTTTCTAATTTTTCAGTCATGGCAGCCTCAGAAGACAAGACATTAGGAGCGGATGGTACTGACATTTTTTAACCTTTTGATGGTCAAACATCCCGACTTTGGGTCGGGATGTTGGCGACATCTTAATTCAATTTAAAACTACAACTTCAGATGAAACAACGCGATCAATATAAAGCTTTACCAGAAGCGTCTTTCAAATTGGATTTCCAGCTTGTATTGATCAACTTGATGACGTCGGCTGGCAATGGTACATATTCCAATTCAGTTGCCATCGCACCACCATTCGCAAATGCCCACTCAAAGAATTTGATCACTTCTTTTGTATTAGCTGGATTTGCAGGTACTTTGTGCAAAATAATGAATGTCGCACCAGAGATTGGCCAAGTATCTTTACCCGCTTGGTTCGTCAATACTACACCCATACCTGGAGTTTTCGCCCAATCCGCACCAGAAGCAGCAGCTTTAAAGTTCACATCATCTGGTTGTGCAAATTGACCATCACGATTCTTCACCAATGTATGCGTCATCTTGTTACGCTTTACATACGCATACTCAACATAACCAATTGAACCTTTGATACGTTGAACGTTTGCTGCAACGCCTTCATTACCTTTACCACCTAAACCTACAGGCCATTTCACTGCAGTACCGGAACTGACTTTTTCTTTGAATTCCGCATTTACTTTAGACAAATAATCTGTCCAGATAAAAGTTGTACCAGAACCGTCAGAGCGATGCACCACTGTGATGTCATCTGCTGGCAATTTCACGCCTGGGTTAATCGCTGCGATTTCCGCTGCATTCCACTTCGTAATCGAACCCATGTAAATCTTCGCCAATACATCGCCAGTCATTTTCAACTGACCAGGAGCGATTCCTTCCACATTAATGACGGGAACCACACCGCCGATCACTGCAGGAAACTGCATTAAACCATCGGCATCCAATTCTTCAATTTTCAATGGTGCATCGGAAGCGCCGAAATCGACGGTCTTGGCTTTAATTTGTTTAATACCACCACCAGAACCGATGGATTGGTAGTTGACTGTATTACCTGTTGCTTTTTTGTAGGCATCAGCCCATTTAGCATAAATAGGATAAGGGAAAGTCGCGCCAGCACCTGTCACTTCAGACGCATGCACGGAGGAGAATGTCAGTGCCGCTGTCGCTGCAACAAACAAAGACTTCACGATACGATTCAATTGCATATTTACCTCGGGTTAAAAGTAGACAATAGTTCAAGCAAGGTCACAAACAATCAGCATTTTTTTCCGACTGATCTAACACGAAGCGAACTTTACAATTGAAATATGACAGGATTATGACAAATATGACGCACTATAAAATTATGTTTTTTTGCACTTTGCTTGTCATAAACTTGTCATATTCGATCTTTACAATCTAGCAAAAACCGCATCAAGACTAAGGATACGGATATATAGTATATTGCTGAAGAGAGTTTCTATGAATCAAGAGCGAGTCATAAATCCAGCTACAACGGAAGTCGAGCCTATTTCCAAGAATACGAATATGACAAACCCGAACAAGCTCACAACTGATAGCGAATCAGCAATTATGGCAGCAACCGGTCTCAACCGGAGCGCCATTTATCTTGATCGAGAGCATTCACAAATTGCTTTCAATTGGCGTGTGTTAGCACAAGCGGAAGACAAATCGATTCCCCTACTAGAGCGGCTCAAGTATTTGTGCATAGTTGGTAGTAATCTTGATGAATTCTTTGAAGTGCGTGTCGCTAGTCTGTTGGCACAAAACACTATCGATGGCCAGTTAGCTCAGCATGCGACCTTCACCAGTATGATGGAGCGAATTTCAACTGAGTGTCATGCGTTAGCCTTACGCCAATACGAAGTACTCAACCATGAAATATTGCCTGCACTGTCACGCAAAGGAATTCACTTACTCCGACACTCGGATCGCAATGAGGCGCAAAGAGCATGGGTAAAATCTTATTTTGATCGTGAAGTCCGTCCACTATTGACACCTATCGGCCTCGACCCAGCACATCCGTTCCCACAAGTAGTTAATAAGAGTCTTAACTTTATTGTGTCTTTGGCCGGGAAAGATGCCTTCGGTCGTGGCACTGCAATTGCGATTGTCAAAGCACCGCGAGTGTTACCGCGGGTAATTAAAGTGCCTGACGAATTGACAGAAAAAGGCCAAGCTTTTTGTTTGCTCTCTTCGATTATTCACGCCCACATCGGTGACTTGTTTAATGATAGAGAAGTACTTGCTTATTCACAGTTCCGCGTCACCCGTGATAGTGATCTGTGGGTAGATGAAGACGAGGTTAAGAATCTACGTCAAGCTTTGCAAGGTGAATTACAAGGTCGCCAATTCGGTATGGCGGTGCGGCTTGAAGTTGCCAAGAACTGCCCTGAGTCGCTTTCACAATTTTTGCTTGAGCAGTTCTCGCTTGGCAAAGATAGGTTGTACCAGGTCGATGGCCCAGTCAATATGGTGCGTTTGTCAGAATTGATCGAACACGTCAATCAAGCAAATCTGCGATTCCCCGCATTTTCCGCAAAACCAGATAGCAAACTCAATCAAAAAAATATCTTCGAAGTCTTAAACAAACAAGATGTGCTGTTACATCACCCTTTCCAACCTTTTCAAACGGTGATTGACTTCATTCGCACGGCTTCACTCGATCCGAACGTCTTGGCTATCAAGCAGACAATTTATCGGACCGGCATGAACTCCGACCTGATGGAGAGTTTGATTACAGCAGCACGTATGGGGAAAGAAGTGACCGTGGTCGTGGAGTTGATGGCGCGTTTTGACGAAGAGGCGAACATCAACTGGGCGGACCGTTTGCAACGTGCCGGTGCGCAGGTAGTCTACGGTGTGGTAGGTCTGAAAACACATGCCAAACTCGCTTTAGTCATTCGCAGGGAAGAAAGTGGTCGCCTTAAGCATTACGCTCACCTTGGCACTGGTAACTACCATCCGTCTACCACACGGTTCTACACTGACTTTGGATTACTCACTGCGCACCCGAAGAAAGCGGCGGAAGTCAATGAAGTATTTATTCATTTGACTGGTTTGACCAAGCCTAAGAAACTAGAACATTTATGGCTAGCGCCTTTTTCTTTACAACCCAAAATTATCAAAGCAATTCGTAATGAAGCACGCATTGCACGCGAAGGTCGTCCTGGACGCATCATCGCAAAAATGAATGCATTGGTTGATGAGACAGTTATCCGCGCTCTATATGCGGCTTCTGCGGACGGAGTCAAAATTGACTTAATCGTACGCGGTGCTTGTACCCTGCGTCCTGGTGTTCCTGGCTTATCCGAGAACATCACGGTGCGCTCCATTATTGGGCGCTTTTTGGAGCATTCGCGTATCTACTATTTCCGCAACGATCTTGAACACGATGTCTATCTCGCTAGTGCCGACTGGATGAGCCGCAATTTGTTCCGCCGTATCGAAGTAGCCTTTCCAGTGCTCGAAAAGAATCTAAAGAAGCGCATCATTTCCGAAGGTCTAGATCCTTACCTCAAAGATAATCAGAACGCTTGGGTGTTGGAAAGTGATGGCAGCTATGAACGTAAAAAGCCACGTGGAAAACAAAAGGCCTTCAGTGCGCAACAGTATCTTATGCAAACCTTAGGCTCACCTGAATCTGAAGATTAATATGGATCTGATCTTATGGCGTCATGCAGAAGCTGAAGTAGCAACCCAAGAGCTGGCGGATTTGGACCGTCGCTTAACGGCAAAAGGGCGCAAGCAAGCGCATAAGATGGGTCATTGGCTCGACAGCAAACTGCCTGAGAGTTGTCGGATTTTAGTTAGCCCAAGCATCAGGACAAGAGAAACCGTTGCAGCACTAGAAAGAAAATTCAAAATCGTCGAGGAGCTCGCTCCCGACGCCAGCCCAGAAAAACTATTACAGGCCGCAAATTGGCCCCATAGCAAAGAGAGCGTATTGATTGTGGGACACCAACCAAGCTTAGGCCAAGCCGCGTCTATGATCATCACACCATTTCAGCCCGAATGCGCGGTACGCAAAGGCAATGTCTGGTGGATTAGCCAAAAGCAGCATCAGGCCGAAGGATTGCGCAGTTATCTGAAGGCAATCATTACGCCAGAACTACTCTCGCGATAACACTGCGATGAAAATGAGCAGAGTAATACCTAACTAATTAAACGCCCAGTAAAACGCCCAGTAAAAAAAGTTTGCACTTGCCTTCAATAGCAAGTACTTTGATAATAGCTGCAACTTAGTTCACGGGCTCATCATGGCTAATTCATCCAAAACTGATATCGATTTTCTCGCGCTTGAGAATCAATTCTGCTTCGCTTTATATTCCACTTCACTTGCGCTGACTAAATCATATAAGCCGCTGCTTGATAAAATCGGTCTGACTTATCCACAATATCTAGTGATGTTGGTACTTTGGCAGCAAGACAATATTTTGGTTAAAGACATAGGTGAATTGCTATTTCTTGATTCAGGCACGCTTACGCCGCTATTAAAGCGCATGGAATTAGCCGAGTTAATTCAGAGACAACGTGACTCTGAAGATGAAAGACAAGTGCGTATCATCCTCACTCGTCAAGGTAAGCTGTTGAGAAATGCCGCAAAGGACATAGATCGGAAGAGCACACGTCTGAACTCCAGTCACCTTGTACTATCTC
>CALKVB010000382.1 GCA_937996605.1 uncultured Oxalobacteraceae bacterium
TTAATTCGAAAGAGGGTGGTTTTTATCTCACTACGGTTGGACGCGTTCAAACGCCGACGCTGTCTATTGTGGTGGAGCGTGAAGAGAAGATAAAGAATTTTGTCTCGCGCGATTTTTGGGAAGTTCGTGCAGAATTTGTTTGTGCTGCAGGCATTTATGAAGGCCGTTGGCTTGATCATCAATTCAAAAAAGATGAACATGACCCTGAACGTAAGCCTGAACGTTTGTGGAGTAAGGCTGCTGCAGAGTCTATCGTTGCAGCTTGCCGCGGCAAACAAGGTAATGTAACTGAAGAGTCTAAGCCAGCAACGCAAATGGCACCAGCGCTATTTGATCTGACAAGCTTGCAACGTGAGGCGAACTCAAAATTTGGTTTCTCTGCAAAGAATACTTTAGGCTTGGCTCAAGCCTTGTATGAAAAACATAAGGTTCTCACCTATCCACGTACGGACTCACGTCACTTACCTGAAGACTATTTGCCTTCCGTAAAAGATACTTTGGGCAAAATTAGTGAAATCAATAACTTTCAACAGTTTGCCGCGAAAATTCTTAACAACAATTGGGTCAAACCAAATAAACGTATTTTCGATAACACGAAAATTAGCGATCACTTTGCGATTATTCCCACAGGCCATATTCCAAAGAATTTGTCAGAACCCGAACAGAAGTTATATGACTTAGTGACTCGTCGTTTTATGGCAGTATTTTTCCCCGCGGCGGAATACCAAGTTACAACCCGTATGACCGAAGTCTCAGGACACCAGTTTAAGACTGAAGGCAAAGTCATGACTAACCCAGGTTGGTTGGCGATTTACGGTAAAGAAGCACAAGACGAAGCCGACCCTGAAAACAAGGGCAATCTAGTTGCTGTAGCTAAGGGCGAGAAAGTCAAAACTGAAAAAGTAGTTGCGAATGGATTAGCGACCAAGCCGCCCGCACGTTATTCTGAGGCAACTTTACTGTCGGCGATGGAAGGTGCTGGCAAGTTGATTGATGATGAAGAGTTGCGTGAGGCGATGGCTGGTAAGGGATTGGGCACGCCAGCGACGCGTGCGGCAATTATTGAAGGCTTGTTGTACGAAAAGTATTTGTTACGCGAGGGTCGCGAACTCATCCCCACCGCAAAGGCATTTCAATTGATGACGCTTCTCCGCGGTCTTGGGGTTGATGAATTAACTTCACCTGAGTTGACTGGGGAATGGGAGAATAAGCTCGCGCAAATTGAGCGAGGTAAGATAACTCGCGACGAATTTATGCGTGAAATTGCGCAGATGACACAAGTGATTGTGAAACGTGCGAAGGAATTTAATAACGACACTATTCCCGGTGATTACGCGACTTTACATACGCCATGCCCAAATTGTGGGGGAGTCGTCAAAGAAAACTATCGTCGATTTGCGTGTACTAAGTGCGAATTTTCAATGAGTAAAACACCGGGCAGTCGACAATTTGAGGTCGCCGAGGTTGAGGAGCTATTAAGTAAACGAGAAATTGGGCCGTTACAGGGCTTTCGCTCGAAAATGGGACGCCCTTTTGCGGCAATTTTAAAAATCGTACGCGATGAAGATATTAATAACCTAAAGCTCGAATTCGATTTTGGTCAAAATCAAGATGAGAGTGAAGAAGGCGAGGATCACGATTTCTCACAATCAGAAATATTGGGTGTCTGTCCGAAATGCGGTAGTAATGTCTATGAGTTAGGTCTAGCTTACGTTTGTGAGAAGACGGTGCAAAAGCCGAAAGCTTGTGATTTCCGCAGTGGCCGTATCATCTTGCAGCAGGAAATTTTGCCAGAACAAATGCGCAAGTTGTTGGTCGAAGGTAAGACTGACTTGTTGCCTGGATTTATTTCTCAGCGTACGCGGAGACCTTTTAAGGCCTTTTTAGTGCGCGGTAAAGATGGAAAAACCAGTTTCGAATTTGAAGAGCGTAAGGCTAAACCCGCCGCAAAGACGGCGAGTAAGGCTAAAGCCACAAGTGAGTCCGAAGCAGCGCCAAAGAAAACGGTGACCCGAAAGAAGAAAACAGCATAGTTGATTTGTCTGTGGTCACGGCTTATGTTGGATCGTCAAAACGAGTGCTACAGCGAATAGGAAAATAAGTAAGTATTTTTCTCCATAGTTAGAAATTTATTTACTTACATCGAGGAAGTATGGATCAAAATGCTTTGCTAACCACCGCGCGAGTTGAATTTATGCGCGGATTCGTCGAATCAATGCAGCGGACTATCCCGCGTTGCATCGAAGATTGTTTTCTCAAGGCAGATGACACTTATTCCTCGTTAGAGCAAGGTCGATTGCTCGATGCACGTGCTATTTTGGTAGATCAAAGTGCCAAAATTGTCGAGCAAATGACTCAGATGATGGAACAGTTGTTGGCTAGAAGTTTTAAGACGACTTATTCTACCTATCGCCCATCAGCGAATTTTAGTACTGACAGTCTGACCCTGATTGATCCAACAACATTCGAAGGTGGTTTGCGATTGGAAGAAATCACTAATCGTTTCCGCCGCGAGGCCGAGGAACAATTGCGTGATTTGAATATTCGTATTGCTCTTATTTTTGAGCAAGAAGTAACGAATGAGCGAGAGAATCCTTTTAGACCCTATCTTTTTTCAAAATGCATCTCCTCCACCATAGAAGGTTTGGGGCTCAATCCAAATGTTGTTGACATATTAATTGAGCGACTTTCTGATAATTTTGTAAGTTTTGTCCCGACGATTTACTCTGCGGTCAATAACTTCCTTGCTCGCAATGGAATTGCAGCTCAATTACAACTCAAAATTAAAAAATCCCCAACTCAAGGTTCAGCGCACGGACATACGATTCAAAATGAGGACGCCTCCTCGGCAGAGCATGAAGCCCAAGCACGTCAAGACTCGCCTCTCAAGACGAATCCCTCGAATGCAAGTTCAAAAACGGCACGTACGGGACAGAGTCCAATCGAACAATTTTTCAGTTCTGCAATGAACCGTGCCGCGAATTTGATAGGGCGTGGTGGTGTATCTGGGACGCAAACTGAAAGTGAATCTGCAATTGCAGCGCAAGGAAATAATTTTCCCGCGCATGTTGAAACAGAAAGTGCGGCTGGACTGCAGGATCAGTCACGGACCTTTTCTTGGGTGAAAAAGGGCGAAGCAGTTGGCGATGCATTGAAAAAATTCTTTGGTACGAGTGCTTCAAGCAATGGCGCAAGTGGCACCATCTCCGAAGGAGTGGGGAGCAGTGGCCAAGAGGCTGGCTTTGCGAACGGGAGTGGGATCTCCCCAGGTGAGCATGTTGATATTGGTGAATTTAATGGTGCGTATGGTGGAGCGGCATCTAGCGGAGCACACACGATGCATGCTGGTTCTGGCGATGTTGCGCGAGGTATAGAGGCTCTGGGAAGTGACATATCTCAGTCGAGCTATGTAAATGGTGCAGGGATACAAAATTCCCCGATGGGTAATGTTGCTAGCTCCGCGCGCAGTGGCACTTTGCCCCAGTCCATTCACCATATGCAGCGTACTTATACGCCCACTGGCTCGGAGATGTTTGATGGAGTTGGCGGCCTTCGTAACTTGATTCTTGAGCAAAGAAGTGCGCTCAACGAAATGACGTCGAGTGTCGATGAACAAATGACGATAGATATTGTCGCCATGCTGTTCGAATTTATCTTAAGGGATACACAAGTTCCTGCTGAAATTCGCGCCCAATTGGGTCGATTGCAGTTCTTAGTCCTTAAAGTGGCACTTAAAGATAATACTTTATTGACACAAAAGGGGCATCCCGCGCGCTTACTGGTCAATCGGATTGGTTCGATCTCTTTAGGCCTAAAGCAAATTGATCCAAGTGGCGCAGAGATTACCAAAGAGATTTGTCGAATTGTTGAGACTCTATTGCAAGACGAGAGTGAGAATCCACAATTATTCTCTCGTATGCTTGATGAGTTCGATGCATTTATCGCGAAAGAACTTCGAGCTAGTGATAAGCGCACTGAGAACGTAATTGATGGTGCAGAACGTGCTCGCAATCGGACGCTGCGCTTCGCACATATTTCTGCCCAGTTACACGAAGCCTTAATTGGCTTAACGATTGACCCATATCTGCAGAATTTTTTTGAGACAGTTTGGGTTTATGCTTTGGAGCTTGCTGATTGCGAAGATGCAAAACGAGCTCATCGATATAAATTATTAGTTCCAGATTTATTGTGGAGCATAGTCCCCAAGTATCATGAAGAAGAGCGGATGCAGTTGTTGGCGCTCTTGCCAATTATTCTCAATACAATCAAAGAGGGCGTAAAGAGTATAAATTGGGATGTAGCTCAGCAAGAGCGTCTCCTGAACTGGCTGGTTGATGCTCACACCAAGGCGATGCGAGTGAGCCATGCTGGAACAATGCAAAAATACCCATCGCTTTCTGCAATCCATCACCACTTCGAGGGGTTTTTCGCTGATCCTGATTTGCAAAATTATGCTGCTTTGAATGCGGAGGACGGTGAGTCTGACGTCAAGAAGTTTTTGGCAGATGCGATCAAAGAGCTTGATGTGCAAGTTCAAATGTTGGATCAAGTTTACACTCAACAACTGCCCTCGGAATCGGCTCATGCGGTTGAGATTGAAAGTGATAGCACTGTCGACCTCGTCATGGAGCAATTGAAAACTGGCGTGTCCGTCGAAATTAATCTTGGCGGGGAGCCTAGTCAAGGTAAATTGAATTGGATTGATCCTGCGCTCACTAATCTAGTGTTAACACTGGAGGGGCAGGAGCAGCCCTCGATGGTCAGTGTGCGTATGTTCCGTCGTATGATTGCCCATGGCCGTGTGAAGTTCCTTGAGGCTGAGCCACTATTTGAACGGGCGGTTCAATCCTTATTAAAATCCGCCGACGTGACTGAGGCAGCGAAGGCATAGTGCTTTAGCACCATTCTCCCCGATTATTTTTTAACTCTTTTGCGGTGTTTTTTGAAAACATCGCAATCGTTGGCATATCTGACTCGCCAAAAAGATTAAACGAGGGGGTTGACGAGTTTTAGAAAAGGCTGCATAATCTCGTTTCTCTGCTGCTGACGAACAAAACGATTCGAAGCAA
>CALKVB010000383.1 GCA_937996605.1 uncultured Oxalobacteraceae bacterium
AATATGTCGATATTGCGCGCATTTGCAACGCCGTAATGCGCTCTAGAATTGGATTTGTGGCGACTCCTTAAGCTACTAACACTTTGCCATTACGCACAAACGGTAATTTAACGACTGTTGCTGCTAATTGTTTATCGCGGATTTGTACGTGTACTGTGTCGCCAATTGCAACACCCATAGGCAAACGTGCCAAGGCGATTGCTTCTTGCATGGTTGGACTGAAAGTGCCGCTCGTAATTTCGCCTTCGCCTTGTGGTGTTACCACCTTTTGATGTGCGCGCAAAATGCCGCCTTTTTCACGCAGGATCAAGCCTAAGAATTGTTGTGTTTGACCTTGTTCTTGCAAGGCTTTTTTGCCGACGAAATCACGCTCTGCTACCAGATCAATCGTCCAAGCCAAACCTGCGTTCAATGGATTCACTGTTTCATCCATATCTTGGCCGTATAAATTCATACCAGCTTCCAAACGCAATGTATCGCGAGCACCAAGGCCTGCTGGTTTTACGCCTGCAGCTGCTAAGGCATTCCACAAATCGGTGATGCGTTCTGCAGAAACTGCGATTTCGAAACCGTCTTCACCGGTGTAACCTGTGCGCGCCACCATCACTTCGCCGAAGGAAGTGTTTTCCACGATGACTGCGTTAAATGGTTTGATCTCAGCGCTAGCCGCTTTGGTTTCTGGCAAAACTTCCCATGCCTTTGCACGTGCATTAGGGCCTTGCACCGCGATCAGGCCGTAAGCATCGGCGCCGTCACGACGTTGTGTGATGGTGATACCAGCGTTTGTCGCTGTGTTGTGGGCATTCATCCAACCGACGTCTTTTTCTGCTGTACCCGCATTCACCACCAAACGGAACCAAGTTTCGTTCATGAAGTAGATGATCAAATCATCGATTACGGTGCCTTCAGGCTTTAACATTGCTGAGTACAGCGCTTTGCCTGGCACTTGCAATTTGTCGACATTGTTAGCGACCAAACCGCGCAAGAAGCTACGAACGTTCTCGCCTTTGAGGTCAACTACGCACATATGTGAGACATCGAACATACCGACATCGGTACGCACTGCGTGGTGTTCTTCGATTTGGGAGCCGTAATTTACGGGCATATCCCAACCGCCGAAATCAACCATCTTCGCGCCGGCTGCACGGTGTGCTGCGTTCAAGGGGGTTACTTTAAGAGTTGCTTGCGTCATGTGAGTGCCTCAGTACCAAGATTGGACATAAAAAAGGGACGAAACGACATGCGCACAATTCGTTCGCATCACTTTCGTTTCGATTTGCCCCTCTGTCCTGGTACCTGAGAGATTACGAGAAGTCATCGATTAGCCATCAATCATGATTCTCGTCGCACCTTCGGTGGGTAGTTCAGCACGAAATTTCTCTGCACTGCTACCGCTCTCCAGAGTAGGGGAGTTTTCACACCACCCCGCTGATCGGTCCTTTTGCCTGAGAGTTTGTTGGGTATTAGCCCCTTCGGCGGCCGTCTGCAAAATCATACTTTTGCGCAGCGCTCTCCCGATCAAGTGGCGCGATTATACCGCGAAAGTCGGTACTTTCTTCGAGCAAACAACTATTTTTGTGCAATTTTAAGTGACATCGCTTTTCTTCTGGAGTGAACAATCTTGCATCATTCTGTGTTTTACTGACTCCCTGTTTACAAATTGAACGATGTTCATTATTATACGACGTATGTTTTTTAAAAAAAAGA
>CALKVB010000384.1 GCA_937996605.1 uncultured Oxalobacteraceae bacterium
CGGTGCCGCCGCCCCTCGATCCGGCGGCGGGCGGCCTGGTCCTGGCCGGCATCGGCGATCCCGGCAACCTCGGCACCCTGCTGCGCAGCGCCGCCGCCTTCGGGGTGCGCCAGGTGGTCCTGGCGGGCGGCACCGATCCCTGGTCGCACAAGGCGGTGCAGGCCTCGACCGGGGCCCTGACCCGGCTCCATCTGCACGTCGCCGCCGAGGGTACCGCCTGGAAACCTCTTCACGGTGATCTTGCCGCCGCTTTTCTCCGCGACGACCTCGGCGTTAACGGCTAGCTTCACTGACAGCAGTACAGATCCCGACGGCACGGTGGCATCACGTTTGTGGAACTTTGGTGATTCAACTACAAGCACGGTCACTAACCCGAGCCGTACTTATGCCGCTGCTGGTACCTACACAGTGAATTTGACAGTGACTGACAATCAAGGCGCGACCAATAGTATTAGTAAGAGCGTGACAGTCAGTACGAGCGCATGTACCGGCACCACCATAAATGGTAGTTTTACAGGAGCGACTGGCCAATCTCAGATTCAACCCGGTGGAAGTTTCTATCAGTCGACCATTGCTGGCACCCATAAAGTTTGTTTGTCAGGTCCTACGGGTACCGACTTTGACATCTACCTCGATAAATGGAGTGGATCTGCTTGGACGCAGGTCGCTGCAAGTGAATCTTCAATCTCAACGGAGAGTATTACTTACAGTGGCACTTCGGGATACTACCGTTATCGCGTTGTTAATTACGCGGGTATAGGAAGCTATACAATGATTTACTCAAAGCCATAATTGACAGCGTAGAGTAATACGATCGGTCTTATGGGATTCAAGGCCGATAATAGAAGTTGCAGTAAGAATCCCGGCCTTTATTTTACTTTTCACAGCGGTGCATCCATTTAGATGCACCGTTTTTTTTTGCGTTATGAATTACCCAATGCTTAGGGGTGTCACCTAGTTCGAAAGAACTATCCTGTCATAGTGCCAATGCTTAACTTTAAGCACCGCTCCGAAGAATGGGCGTAACTTCATCCAATCTCTAAAATTTGATCATGTCAAAGTGGAGTGAATAGCGATTCACTTCATCTCAAACAACAAGGAGCTTGTGATGAGTCATTTTTTGGATAGATTGAAGTTCATGTCTAAGGTGAAATCCACCTATTCTGACGGACATGGTGCGGTAGTGGATGAGGATAGACAGTGGGAAAATGCGTATCGGAGCCGCTGGCAGCATGACAAGATCGTGCGTTCTACCCATGGTGTGAACTGTACCGGTTCTTGTTCGTGGAAGGTGTATGTCAAGAACGGTTTGATTACTTGGGAAACGCAGCAAACTGATTACCCACGTACCCGTCCTGATTTGCCAAATCATGAGCCGCGTGGTTGTCCGCGTGGTGCTTCGTATAGCTGGTATGTGTACTCTGCGCAGCGCGTGAAATACCCGATGATTCGTGGTCGTCTGATGGAGATGTGGCAAGAGGCTCGCAAAACCATGGAGCCTATCGCTGCGTGGGAATCCATTAGCCAAAATCCAGAAAAAGCGACACGCTACAAATCTGTGCGTGGTTTGGGTGGTTTTGTGCGTGCTGATTGGGATACGGCGCAAGAAATCATTGCTGCATCGAACGCCTTTACTATCAAAAAATTTGGCCCTGACCGCGTGGTGGGTTTTTCGCCGATTCCAGCGATGTCGATGGTGTCCTACGCGGCAGGTTCGCGTTACCTGTCATTGATTGGTGGCGTGCCACTTTCTTTCTACGATTGGTATTGTGATTTGCCGCCGTCTAGCCCGCAGGTCTGGGGAGAACAAACAGACGTACCTGAATCAGCGGACTGGTATAACTCTACCTATTTAATGGTCTGGGGTTCCAACGTGCCGCAAACACGGACACCAGATGCCCATTTCTACACGGAAGTGCGTTATAAGGGAACCAAAACGGTGGCTGTCTCTAGCGATTTCGGCGAGATGGTCAAATTTGGTGATATCTGGATGGCGCCTAAGCAGGGTACGGATGCCGCACTCGCGATGGCGATGGGTCACGTGATCCTGAAGGAATTCCATTTAGAGAATAAATCAGCTTATTTCCGTAGCTATGTTAAGCAATATACCGATATGCCAATGTTGGTGCGCTTGGTTGAGCGTAATGGTTGTTATGTGCCGGATCAAATGCTGCGCGCGTCACAGATGCCAGGCGGCTTGGATGAAGCGAATAATGGCGATTGGAAGACGTTGGCGATTGATGAGACAACAGGCACTATCGTCTCACCCAATGGCTCTATCGGCTATCGCTGGGGTGAAGGCAAGTTTGATGACGGTGCGAAAGTTGGTCGTTGGAATCTGGAAGCCAAGGATGGCGGTTCCGGTCGCGAAATTGACCCGCAATTAAGCTTGATCGGCAAACACGATGAGATCGTCAGTGTCGGTTTTAGCTACTTTGGTGGTGCTGATGCCAATGATATGTTGCAGCGTAATTTGCCTGCAAAACGTGTCACGCTGGCAGACGGTAGCGTCGCCTTAGTCGCCACGGTCTACGACTTGTCAATGGCGAACTACGGTGTTGATCAAGGCTTAGGTGGTGCCGTTGCTACGTCCTATGATGATGACGTGCCATACACACCTGCATGGCAAGAGAAGCATACGACGGTCAAACGTGATTTGGTGATCCAGGTAGCACGTGAGTTCGCACAGAATGCGCATGACACTGAAGGTAAGAGCATGGTGATCGTTGGTGCTGCGCTGAATCACTGGTACCACAATGATATGATTTATCGCGGCATTATTAATATGCTGATGATGTGCGGTTGCATCGGCAAATCTGGCGGTGGTTGGGCACATTATGTGGGTCAAGAAAAACTGCGTCCACAATTTGGCTGGGCACCATTGGCATTTGCTAGTGATTGGGTACGTCCTGCACGCCAGATGAATGGTACCAGCTTCTTCTATGCACACACTAGCCAATGGCGTCATGAGAAATTGGCGATGGATGAAATTCTGGCACCGACCGCAGATAAGTCCAAAATCAGCCACATGAGCATGATCGATATGAACGCTAAGTCTGAGCGTCTGGGGTGGTTGCCATCAGCACCGCAGCTGGAGACTAATCCTCTGGATATTTGCGATGCGGCGGCGAAAGCCGGTGTCGAACCTGTTGAGTATCTGACCAAAGGTCTCAAAGCAGGTACGCTGAACATGAGTTGCGATGATCCCGATAATCCAAAAAATTTCCCGCGTAATATGTTTGTGTGGCGTTCGAATATCTTAGGTAGTTCAGGCAAAGGTCACGAGTACTTCTTGAAGTACTTATTGGGTACACAAAATGCCTTGTTTGATGATCCTTATGATGCGGTCAAACCATCCGAAGTGAAGTTCCGTCCGGCGGCAGCTGAAGGTAAACTCGATTTGCTGGTGGTATTAGATTTCCGTATGAGCACGACTTGCCTGTACGGCGATATTGTTCTGCCGACCGCGACTT
>CALKVB010000385.1 GCA_937996605.1 uncultured Oxalobacteraceae bacterium
TCATCGTGAGCAAAAAACTCGATAAAGAAAACCCCATTCCATTTGGACCTTATTTAGCGATTGCAGGAATGATTGCATTAGTTTGGGGCAAACAGATCAACGCCGAATATCTCGGCCTGTTTAATTGAAATGATTAGTCAGCGTTTTAATATTGGCCTGACTGGTGGCATTGGTAGCGGCAAAACAACCGTTGCGAATTTCTTCCAAGATCTAGGTGCAGACATCATCGACACTGATCTCCTCGCTCATCAACTAAGCGCACCAAACGGCGGCGCGATCGAGCAAATTCGGCATGCTTTTGGCGACAGCTATATAGACAGCCAAGGGGCGATGGATCGTCAACGCATGCGCTCCCTAGTATTCTCTAATCCAGAAGCAAAGCTTAAATTAGAACAAATCCTTCATCCACTGATACGTTCGGAGTGTGAGCGGATTGCGCAACTTGGCACTGGGACATACCCAATTTTCGTCGTGCCTTTACTTATAGAGTCAGGTAGTTGGGCAAATCGAGTATCAAGAATACTTGTTATAGACTGCAGCGAAGAAACGCAAATTCATCGGGTGATGCAACGAAATGGCTTTCCTCGGTCACAAGTAGAGAGCATCTTACAAGCGCAAGCAACTCGAAGTCAGCGTATTGCGAGCGCAAATGACGTGATCGATTCAGAGGTATCTTTAGTGCAGATCCAGCAGCAGGTTAGTGAACTTCACCAAAAATATCTAAAATTAGCACAAGCAGCATAAACTATTGCACGCAATGTTTGTATTTTTCCCCAGCTTGGTTCAGAATCACGTGAAGCCGAAAAATAAGAAGAATCCGGCAACATTATTTACAGGGATTTTATTTTGATTGTTTACGAATACCCTTTCAACGAGCGTATTCGCACGTTATTGCGGTTAGAAGATTTGTTCGAAAAATTCTCATTTTTCTTACATCAATCTGATCCACTGCAACACCACGTCGCCATCGCCACCATCTTCGAGATGCTCGAGGTAGCAGGTCGTGCCGACCTTAAATCTGATTTATTACAAGAACTCGATCGTCAAAAAACGACCTTGATTGGCTTCAAATCGAATCCCAATGTGCAGGCGGAAATGCTAGATCAAGTGATCAATGACGTTGAGCGCGCCAGTACCACCTTGATCGCATCTTCTGGCAAAACCGGGCAAAACATTCGCGATAACGAATGGCTGATGAGTATTCGTGGTCGCACTATCATTCCAGGCGGCGCTTGCGAATTTGATCTACCGAGTTACCACGCATGGAAAAAACTTCCCGCTGAAAAACGTTTTGCTGATATTTCTAATTGGTTTGCGCCACTCGCCCCTCTATTTGATGCGATCAATGTTGTGCTGCGTTTATTACGTGAATCTGGCGGCACCACCAAAGTCATCGCGCAAAGCGGCAGTTATCAACAAATGCTACAAGGTAAAGTTTACCAACTACTGCGCGTAACTTTGCCACGCGAAATGGGTGCGATTCCTGAGATCTCCGCCAATAAATACATGCTGTGGATACGTATCATGTCGCAAGATGGCGATATGAAACCGAAACCATTTGAGGGCGATGTACCATTCGACCTCACTCTTTGCAACTTCTGATTTATCACCATGGCTACTGTCGTCGACTGCCCAACTTGCGGGGCAAAGGTCACTTGGGGGCCGGAAAGTACTTTCCGCCCTTTCTGCTCTGAACGCTGCAAACAAATTGATCTTGGCGCTTGGGCCGAGGAAAAATATACGATTCCAGCGGTGAATCTACCTGAAGATCCAGATAATCCGGATCTCGACAAGCTTAACTAATCCTTTTTTCCCTACTTCTTAGGAATGCCATGTTTGCGCAATTTCGCGGCAATCATGGAATGCGAAGTTGCAAGCCGTGCTGCCAACTTACGACTAGACGGGAATTCTTGGTATAACTTCGAGAGCAAAGCCGCTTCAAACTGGTTGACGGAGTCCTCCCAAGTTTCCGCTTCTTGTACCGCAAGTGCATTCGGTTGGATAGAGTCTTCAGCCCAATCCAAGTCGGCTGCATCTAAAACCCGCTGATCCGACATGGTAATCGCCCGGAATACCACGTTCTGCAATTGGCGGACATTACCGGGCCAACGATTATTTAACATCGCAGTGGTGGCCGCTTGATTGAGTCGTGAAATCGGCTTTTGCGCCTGAGTACAAGCACGCTCAATAAAGTGTCGTGCCAGTAAAAGTATGTCGTCTGAACGCTCACGCAACGGTGGCATCTCTAAATGCAAGACATTCAAACGATAAAAGAGATCTTCCCGGAAACTGCCTTCTTGTACCATCTTGCGTAGATTGCAGTGGGTTGCACTGATGATACGCACATCGACCTGTATCTCTTTATCGCCACCGATACGACGGAATTTACCATCATTTAAGAAGCGCAAAAGCTTGGCCTGCAGGTACAAGGACATCTCACCGACTTCGTCCAAAAATACCGTACCGCCATCCGCCATTTCGAACAAACCAGGCTTACCGCCACGATTAGCGCCGGTGAAAGCGCCCGCCATATAACCAAACAACTCACTTTCGGCCAAGCTCTCGGGCAAGGCTGCACAATTGAGTTCGAGAAATGGCGCATTGCGACGCGCACTAACGCCGTGACAAGCCTGCGCCAAGAGCTCTTTGCCGGTGCCGGTTTCGCCCGTAATGAGCAGAGGCGCATCGACGACGGCCACACGTGCAGCACGTTTTTTCAAGACGCGAATTTGTTCCGACTCACCGATAATCGCCTCAAAGCCACCGACTTCGGCGTGCGAGATCGCGTGCAAACGCTCACCGATACGCTTCGGTGCAGTCAGCGTCAACAAAGCCCCAACGGCCTTACCATCATTACTAGTACCGGCGGCTGAGAGTGGCTCAAAAACGGGTGTCACGTCCATCATGAATGGCTCACCATTCAACAAGACTTCACGCGTCGGCGCGCAAAACTCGTTGGCGATGAGCTCGTGCTGTACCGTATGGTCTTGCAAAACTTGGTACAAAGACTTTTGACAGAGCTCTTTCTCACTGCAACGCGTAACCTCAGCCGCTGCGGCATTGGCGATGACGATGCGACCTAATGCATCGATCGCAATCACAGGGTCTTCCATCACCGCCATGATGGTGTCCAGATTTAAACTACGACGCATGCCCGGCAAAATGTCGACCACTTCGATGGTGCCAACGCCAGGCACTTGGTCGCAGTCCGCCTGCAAGGCTGGCAGCATCGCTTGTTTGAGCTCAGGGATATCGATGTAGATATTCGGTGGATCGACTTCCACCGCTTGCACATTCAAACCTTGACGCGCCAATACCGCGAGGATTTCGTGGGCGATACCGACCCGATCTTCGAAGGGAATATTAACGCGCATTGTGAAACCTTCTAATACGAGAATCGATTCGAAAACAAACCAAAACTCCTCACCGCCGAGACGCAGAGGCACAGAGCAATTTCAACACAGAGAAAATCTCTCATTTCAGATTTTGCTCCGCGTCTCCGCGCCTCGGCGTTGAGGGACTTTGGCTTCAGCTTTAGGTTCAGCACAAGTTCAAAACTTAAACCGCAATCGGGCGATTCATGCGGCCGTAGCGATCCATGTACAAACCATCGGTCGCAATTGCTGGTTTCTTGCCTGAGATGAGATCCGCCAAGAATTGACCAGAGCCGCATGCCATGGTCCAGCCCAAGGTGCCATGGCCGGTATTCAAGAACAAATTGCGGTATGGTGTTGGTCCAATCACTGGTGTGCCGTCTGGTGTCATAGGACGTAAGCCAGTCCAAAATTCAGCTTTACTGACGTCACCGCCTTGTGGGAATAAATCAGTCACGGAATGCACCAAAGTTTTGCGGCGTGATTCACGCAAACGTAAATCGTAGCCCGTGATTTCCGCCGTACCACCAACCCGAATACGATCGCCCAAACGCGTAATCGCCACTTTGTAGGTTTCATCCATGACGGTCGATTCCGGCGCGCCTGTGGCGTCGGTAATTGGTACTGTGATCGAATATCCTTTGATCGGATACACAGGAATCTTAATGCCCAATTCGCGCAGAAGAATCGGTGAATAACTACCAAGTGCCAACACGAATTGATCAGCAGTAAAAAGATCGGAAGAGCG
>CALKVB010000386.1 GCA_937996605.1 uncultured Oxalobacteraceae bacterium
CTCTTCCGATCTCCAATTTCAAATATCTACGCACCGCTAATGCCGGAGATAGCGAATGCAGCCTTGGATGAAGTGATGGCTTGGAATCGGCAAGTCAAGAACGCCCAAACTGGGGTTTACTTGCAAGATCAAATCGCAGTTAACACAGATTGGAAAGTAAGAACGGCAATTCGATATGATCAATATCAGATTGAGGATGTGGGGAACTACAATACTTTGTTTGATGCGGGTGGTGCCTTCCTCTCTAGCCTAGCCAGCAATAAGCAATCGTTCTTGTCGAAGCCAGCACAGATGAAATATGAAGCGGCGGAAAATCGATCCGATAAATTGAATGCGTCCTTAGGCGCCGTATATCACGTAAGTGCAGACACTTCGTTTTATGTTGGAGCAGCCCAAGGAAGCTTTTCTAATTTCACGACTGAAATGTCGCGTACCGCATTTGCGCCAGAGACCTCACGGCAGTGGGAAATCGGCAATCGCGCGACGTATTTTGATGGTCGGCTCAGCAGTAATATCGCACTGTACGATACACGTCGTTCCGACTTCTTCCAGACGGCGAATGGTTTAACGGGCACCTTGGGCGACTCGAAGACGCGTGGTGCGGATGTTGAGTTGAATTGGCGGCCGCATACCTCATGGAAATTGCGTTTTGCCTTCGCTTATCAAAACGCGATTCACACTAAATATGTGAATGTCGTGAGTAAGAAGGATGATCCTACTGTCATCGGAAAACAAGTTCCGGGTACCTCTAAAAATCAAGTCAGTTTTTGGTCTACTTATGACTTTCAAACGCCCGGGTGGAAAGGCTTCGGCCTAGGCGGGGGATTAAGCTATCGCGATGCTTTTTATGCTGATGCATTGAATACCAACCGTGCCCCAGCAAAGACTGTATTTGATCTTGTTGCTTACTACCGAAGCACGCAATTCGAACTGCAGGCAAATTTTGTGAATCTCAGCAATGCCCGATGGTACCGTTACGCGACTGGTGATGGCGGGGTTGCTCCTGGAGATGCCCGCTCGGTCTACGTTTCAGCGAGATTGAAATTTTGATTTCTGTATTGAACGTGATTATCTGAATAAACCTAGTATTAACTGAAAGCCTAGTACAAAAGCCGTTGACGAATAATCGACGGCTTTTTTGTTGTATAAGACCACTTAATTTTGTTTCCAAAAAGAATTCATTATTTGTACAACTAATTGGTCCAAAACTTGTGTAACTAATTACAAAATTTTATTTCTTTTTTGTGAGCCAATTTCATTATTCTATGGATTTTTTTTAACTCATTCGAAATTTAGAATGTCAAAGACTGTAATTTGACGATCAATATTTGGTTCTTAGGGATAATCAAAGCAAATGTTTTTTGCTAGATTTTTTTGTCATTTCCGTTGTTAGAATCAAATACCACATCTGGCATGGATGTTGGGCGGAAGTATGAATGAGCAAACTCATCAATCACAAAAATGGGAGACGACATGAAAACAAGAAACAATCGACAGAAAATATTAGCGCTGCTACTGGCGGGTGTCACAGCGACGACACCTATGCTGGCTATCAGTGCCGATGACAAAAAGAATGAAGGCTGGCGTATCGAGCAAAGGCAAAAATGGGTTGCCAATGTTCGCGGCTTAGCCACTGAGCCCAATGCAAAAAATCAGCGTGAACAAGAAGTTCGTACTTTACGCGCCAAGTCTTTGCAGAGGAGTGCTATTGCAACCGCGGCCGGGGAGACTTGGACTGAGATGGGACCATCTGCGATGAATATGGCAGGGTGGGCTTTCGGTAAAGTATCTGGACGCAGCAATGCGATTACGGCTGATCCTAGCGACGACAATATCGTCTATTTTGGTAGTGCATCGGGTGGTGTGTGGAAGACCACAAATGGTGGTACCAGTTGGACACCGATGTTTGATCAAGTCGGCACTTTACCTATTGGCGCAATCACCATTGATCCTGCAAATAATAGCCGAGTGTGGGTCGGAACGGGCGACAAGAATCAAGGTTGTCTTGGTGCCTATTTAGGTCAGGGCGTGTCTCTGACTGCGGATGGTGGCCTGACCTGGACACAAAAAAATGGCGGTGGTTCAAGCACTATGCCACTGAGCATCGTTAATACGATTGCTGTCTCAAGTATCAATGGAAATCAAGTTTTGGCTGGTGGTTTTGGCTCCTGTGATGCCAATGGCAGTTTGTCTGGTGGCGGCATCTACCGCACAGCAGATGGGGGCAATAGCTGGACTCGAGTGCTGACTGGTATGGTCGAAGATATGATGTTTGTGCCCGGGACTAATACTGTGTTCGCCTCGGTGCAAGGTACAGGCGTTTATAAATCCACCGATGGTGGTGCAACATGGACCAACTCAAGCTCTGGTATTACTGCAGCGAGCGGTCGTATGCGTTTGGCGATGGCACCCAGTAATAGTCAAGTGATGTACGCTCTTAATGGTGCTAAGCTTTTCAAAACTACCAATGGTGGCGCAAGTTGGACCACTGCCAATAGCAGCGCGTGCGAGGGACAATGTACCTACAACCAAGCAATCTCAGTTAACCCAACTGATCCTAACAAAATCTTGGTTGGTAGTATCCGGCATGCCATTTCGACTAACGGTGGAACGACACTTACCTATTTGACGACTAGCTGGGGTACAGGTCAAAAAGTGCACCAAGATACGCATGTATTGACCTGGTCGAAAAATAATGCGAATCGCTTTTGGGTGGGCACTGACGGCGGTATTTGGCGCAGCGATGACAATGGCACCAACTACGTCAATCTGAATGCCAATCTAAATGTCACCTTGTTTTATGATGTTGCAGTTGATTTCTCGTCGGGTGATCGTATGTTTGGCGGTGCGCAAGATAACTCTTCATCAGGCCGAACTACCAGCAATCTTTGGGGTTTGACCTACGCCAGTGGCGATGGTTTCATGAATGCGATCGACCCGTCTAATCCAAACGTTGTCTTGCAGACTAGCTACCCGAATGGGTACCCGAGTATTGTTCGATCAACCACAGGGGGCGCGAATGGTTCCTTTAATGATCTACCTACGACCGGTATTACGTCTTCTTCTTATTTTCCTTGGGTGACGCCGCTAGCGA
>CALKVB010000387.1 GCA_937996605.1 uncultured Oxalobacteraceae bacterium
CCTGCCGATATATTCTGACGGCAGGCGAGGCTGGTATTTATTTCTGTTCGCTTTTATACACGTCAGGCGAAATCACGCGCATTTCTGCTTCTATCCATTCTTCTACTTTTGCCATCATTTCAGTAGCATTCATTCCACCTGGCTCAATTGGTTTGCCAACTGATACGGTAATTGTGCCCGGGCGTTTGATGAAAGAATTTTTCGGCCAGCATTCGCCAGAATTAAGCGCAATCGGGATCACGGGCGTATTCGTTTCTATCGCCAAACGTGTACCGCCGCCTTTGTAATTGCCTTTTTCGCCAACAGGAATACGCGTGCCTTCTGGGAACATGATCACCCATTGCCCATCGGCCAAGCGTTGGCGGCCAATTTTGACGACTTGTGCGAAGGCGTCTTTACCTTTGTTGCGATCAATCGGAATCATCTTCATCAAGGCAATCGCCCAGCCGAAGAAAGGAATATAGAGAATCGATTTTTTGAACACGAACACCAAAGGACGCGGTGTTGCCATCAACAAGAAAATGGTTTCCCAGGCTGATTGGTGTTTCGATAAAACGATGACAGGGCCATCAGGAAAATTCTCAAAGCCGCGCGTTTCATAGCGAATGCCGCAGATCACTTTTGCCGCCCAAATGATGAACACGTTCCAACGCGCCGTGGCCCAATAGCGTTGGTTGTATGGTAGCGGTGCAAACAAAAAGCATATTGGCGCCCAAATAACGGTCGCGAAAGCGATTACGAGTGCGAAAATCAACGAGCGGATAAAACAAAATGCTGAAAACATGGTGTACCTGAGTTTCTGATATGTCTAAAAAAATGCTTGCTATGACCTGCAACTAAATAAAATCGAGTGAAAGAACAGCGCCCTTTTATTCGTGTGTAGTTTCCGTGCTAAGTAGGGCATCCACCATCGCCGCTAAGTCAGAATGAATCTGCGAGCCAGGTGGCAAACCGCCTTTATCCATCGTACCTTGACCTTTGCCTGTGAGCACCAAATTCGGCAAGCATCCAACCACAAAACCGGATTGCAAATCGCGCAAAGAATCGCCCACGCAGTGCACACCTTTGAGCGAGACATTGTATCGGCGCGCAATTTCATTGAGCATGCCCGGTTTGGGTTTGCGGCAATCGCAATTATCATCGGCACTATGCGGGCAGAAAAATACTGCATCGATATTGCCACCTACTTGCTCGATAGTCGCGTGCATCTTTTGATGAATGGCGTTCAAGGTCGACATGCTAAACAACTTGCGCGACACACCTGACTGATTCGTCGCCACCACCACCGTATAGCCGGCTTGATTCAAACGTGCAATTGCTTGCGCCGAGCCAGGAATCACATGCCATTCATCAGGTGATTTGATGAACGCATCGGAGTCATGATTGATGACGCCATCGCGGTCGAGAATGATGAGTTTTTGTGGTGTCATGTTTTAATCCGACAAAGTATCCATAAAATCTTGAAGCTGTTTTGGTGTGGCGACAGCGAGAAGCAGAACTAAAAACGTGAATGCAATAAGTAACAAGCTCGTCACCGCTACCCCCACAAATATAAGACTGACGACCGAGGCAATGGCGAACAAGGCAGAAAGCGCATACATTACCTTCCTTGCTTTACTGTCTGGTGGCATTGCATCGACTCCCAAGACTATGTATTTTCTTCGTAGGGCGAGTGCAACCCGCGCCGCCAATACTTTGTTCAACCATACTGAAAGAACGGAGCCGCACGGGTTGCACCCGCCCTACATTGTGTTTGCTTTGTTACCCCCTTCTCCCGCAAGTGGGAGAAGGGTTGGGGATGAGGGTGATTCAGATTTTACTAAGCTATTTTTAGCTCGTATTTTTTGTCGCAAAGCTTCAAGGCAATTTCGTTTGAATGCTTCTGCGGTTTCTGAACTACCCTCACCCTAACCCTCTCCCGCTTGCGGGAGAGGGGATAGTTACTGCTCCAATATTTTTTCGTATTACTGAAAGACCGGAGCCGCGCGGGTTGCACCCGCCCTACATTATTTTTTCTTGCGCCGCTAACTTAGAAATATCCGCCACTTGGTTCAACATGCCATGCAAAGATGCCAGCAAAGCTAAACGGTTATTACGCAAGGCCAAGTCTTCGGCGTTGACCATCACATCATTAAAGAAAGCATCAACACCTTCGCGCAAGGCTGCCAAAGTTTTTAGAGCGCTTGTGAAGTCGCCTGCAGCATACGCAGCATCAACGCTAGGTTTGACATCGACCATCGCTTTGTACAATGCTTGTTCTGCGGCTTCTTGCAAAAGGCTGGCGTTGATTTCGCCTGGCGTGCCTTCTGCTTTTTTCAAGATGTTGGTAATACGTTTGTTGGCAGCAGCTAAAGATGCAGACTCTGGCAATGCCGCGAAACTTTGTACCGCTTGCAGGCGCTCAACGATGTTATTCAAAGCATCTGGATTTTGGGCGACGACAGCTTCTACTTCGCTTTGTGAGAAACCTCGTTCACGCAATTGGCCACGCAAACGGTCATACAAGAAGGTCAGCACATCCGCGCTTGGATCTTTGAAGTTCGCATTGCCAGCAAATAATGTGGCGGCTGCTGCGATCAAGGATTGCAGAGAAATCGCCAAACGTTTTTCGACCAACATACGCAAGATGCCGAGCGCATGACGACGCAAAGCGAATGGATCTTTGTCGCCTGTTGGTTGCAAACCTATGCCCCAGATGCCGACCAAAGTTTCGAGTTTGTCGGCTAGTGCGACTGCCGTACCTGTCGCCGTCGCTGGCAAGGCGTCACCTGCGAAACGAGGTTGATAGTGTTCAGAAGCTGCTGCGGCGACCTCATCGTGTTCGCCATCATGTTTAGCATAGTAAGTACCCATGATGCCTTGCAGCTCTGGGAATTCGCCGACCATATCTGTCAGTAAGTCAGCCTTCGCTAACAATGCTCCGCGTTCCGCTAAGGCGACGTCGGCACCGATTAATTTGGCGATGGCGCCAGCCAGAGATTGAACGCGTTGCGTGCGTTCTGCTTGGCTACCGAGTTTATTGTGATAAACCACGTTGCCTAACAAAGGCAAACGATCTGCTAAAGATTTTTTCTTGTCTTGTTCGAAGAAGAATTTTGCATCGGATAAACGTGGTCGCACGACGCGTTCGTTACCTTGAATGATGTGTTCTGGCGTGTCGGTCGCTAAGTTAGAGACGATCAAAAAGCGTGAACGCAATTTGCCAGCGGCATCAGTCACAGCGAAATACTTCTGATTGGTTTGCATAGTGAGAATCAAGCATTCTTGCGGCACTGCCAAGAACTCTTCTTCGAAATGGCATTCATAGACTACTGGCCATTCGACCAAAGCAGCCACTTCGTCGAGCAAGGATTCTGGCATCAAGATCAAATCACCATTTGCTTTCGCCAGCAAAGCTTGACGAATTTGTTCCTTACGTTCAGTGACGTTGGCCGTCACTTTGCCTTCTTCTTTCAGTGCACGGTTGTAGTCGTCAGCATGATTGATTGTGACTTGGCCTGCGGATAAGAAACGGTGGCCTTGTGTGATACGGTTGGCAGTCAAACCAAGTGCAGCGAGTGGAATAATGTCACTGCCGTGTAAAGCGATAATGCTGTGCACAGGGCGTACGAAATGCACGGTCTCGCCATCAGGGCGTTGATAGCTCATGACTTTTGGAATCGGCAATTTGCTGATGGATTCTTCTAGCGCCAATTGCAAGCTACCAGCCAACGCAGTACCTGGTGCGGTGTAGCTATAGAAGAAGCTTTCGGCTTTGCCATCAACAGCGCGTTCTAAGTCAGATACTTGTAAGTTGGGGAAGCCCAATGCGGCGAGTTTTTTGGCGAGTGGTGCGGTTGCATTGCCATTAGCATCGATCGCAACGGACACAGGTAACACTTTCTCGCGCATTTGTTTGTCTGGCGAAGTGCCTCGCACATTCGTAATGCTTACCGCCAAGCGACGTGGCGATGCAAAACTGGTGGCGACGGAATCTGCTTCCAAGAAATCGCGTGATTTCAAGCCATTGACGATGCCAGCAGCAAAGGCTTCGCCCAATTTTGCTAAGGCTTTTGGTGGTAGTTCTTCGGTAAATAATTCAACTAATAATGTTTGATTCATGGTGATCTCAATTCTGTTCGTCTATTCTGGCTTAAGCAGCTTCGGAGGCTACAGCGACAGGTGCTGGCTTGTGCTTGTCATCTGCAGCGCACATTGGGAAGCCCAGAGCTTCGCGTGAGGCGTAGTAAGCTGCAGCAACAGCGCGCGACAAGTTGCGAATACGGCCGATATAAGCTGCACGTTCGGTCACAGAAATTGCGCCACGGGCATCCAACAAATTGAAGGTGTGCGCTGCTTTCAAGATCATTTCGTAAGCCGGCAAAGCCAAAGATTTTTCTGTCACTTCCAAAAGACGTTTCGCTTCTGCTTCGTAGTTGCTGAACAGAGAGAATAAGAAATCAGTGTTCGAATATTCAAAGTTGAAGGTTGATTGTTCGACTTCGTTTTGGTGGAACACGTCACCGTAAGACAAACGCACGGTTTTGCCATTTTCTTCGCGTTCAGTCCACACCAAATCGTAGACGTTTTCTACGCCTTGCAAATACATGGCCAAACGTTCTATACCGTAAGTGATTTCACCGAGTATCGGTTTGCAATCTAATCCACCTACTTGTTGGAAGTAAGTAAATTGCGTCACTTCCATACCATTCAACCAGACTTCCCAGCCCAAGCCCCAGGCGCCCAAGGTTGGGTTTTCCCAGTCATCTTCAACGAAGCGAATATCGTTTTGTTGCAAATCGAGACCTAAAGCCTTCAACGAGCCCAAATACAAGTCCAGAATATTTTCTGGTGCTGGTTTCAACACCACTTGGTATTGATAGTAATGTTGCAGACGGTTAGGGTTTTCACCATAGCGGCCATCTTTAGGACGGCGGGATGGTTGCACATAGGCAGCGCGCCAAGGCTCAGGGCCAATCGCTCGTAGGAAGGTGCCGGTGTGCGAAGTGCCCGCGCCGACTTCCATATCGATAGGTTGCAACAATGCGCAGCCTTGTTTGTCCCAATAATCTTGTAAGGTCAAAATAATTTGTTGAAATGTGAGCATAGCTCTTCTGCCTTTGTGCTGTGATGGTTGTGCTTCTGCTTCTGCTTCTGCTAGAACGAGGCGTTTTCGCCCCAGAAACACATGATTTTTCAAACCTTCCATTTTAAAGCTTTTTGACGCTAAACGGTGCTTAGAGCTTGGCTTTTCGCCAATATTTTGAGGCGTTTCGAGACATTTCGAGGCAATCGACTAGATTTCTGAGCAATTATGCTAGGCCCAAAGTGTGAGCGTAGCTTTTTTGTAAGTGTTGATACTTTGGGCTACTATGATGAGTCTTGGATTTTTTATCCCAGCTTTTTCAATCTGGATCAGCAAAATGAGTGAGTACAATATGAATAATCGGCTAAGTTTTACAGCAAAAACCGGCATGAGATTTTTTCGTGCTGCCATGCTGAGTGTGGGTTTGTTGCTATCAAGTCAAACCGTTTATGCACAAAATGTAGAGCCAAGTTTGGAAATCAAGCTTGGTGGGCAGGCGCAAACCTGGAGTCGCAAAGCGTTATTGGCCGAGGCACAAATCATCAATGTTGCGCGCGATTCAGCTTATAAACGTGCCATGCGTTACCAAGCCGTGCCCTTGTCAAAACTTATTCCCAATGCGGCTCAATATGAATCGGTGCAGTTTGTAGCGAGTGATGGTTTTGTCGCAAATATTCCAGGCAAAGACGTGGCGGGTAAGGGCTCCGCCTATCTCGCGATAGAAACGGAGCAGCAGGCTTGGCCCGCAATTGACGCGAATAATCCGAATAAGACTGCGAGCGCAGGCCCCTTTTATTTGGTGTGGTTAAATCCTGAAGCGGGCAATATTAGTAACGAACAATGGCCCTACCAAGTGGTAAAAATCAGTGTGGAGCTACCTTTGACGCAACGCTACCCTCAGATCTTGCCGAAACCTGCACCTATTGCTAGTTATGCGCAGGCGCAAAAAGGATTACAGGTTTATGTTAAAAATTGTGCGGTTTGCCATACCATCAACGGTGGTGGTGATGCGGCAATTGGCCCTGATTTGAATCAGCCTTATAGTCCAACCGTCTATTTTCAGGAAAAGTTTCTACGTAAGCTTATCCGTCAACCTGCTTCAGTGAGAGCATGGAAAACTTCATTGATGCCAGGATTTGATGAAAAGACGATCACCCCCACACAGCTTGACGATTTGTTGGTGTATTTAAAGCATATGGCAGCAGCCAAATAGAAAATTCCCCTCGGCTTTAACTCGGTTTTCTGAGTAATTGACGCTTTACACCGCGTTTTTTGCAGTTTGTCGCAAGGCGCTGGAAGCGGCCAAGCGCATTCTCTACACTGCAGTCATCGGGAAAGCGCATATAAATGAAAAGCGATCCCACTACAGAGTGCTTCACTTAAATTTGAGGGGAATATCATGAATGCAAATAAACGTAATATCTTCATCGGCTTTGCCGTTCTGTTCACATTGTTAATGTTAGGTTTGTTCGCTTCAGGCGGCTCCCACATTGTCATCGATGGTGAAGAAATTGGTGATATCGGTGGCGTAGCGGGCTTTTTAATTGCGGCGGTGGCGGCTTTTGTTGCAGTCGTGTTGGCACTCAGTGTGACTGGATTGGTCTTGGTTGGCGTGGGCTTATTGCTGGTGGTGGTGCTGGCAACGGTGTTGGGTTCATTCGCATTAGCTGCTCTGCCATTGTTGTTCCCATTCTTGATCATTTACGCGATCTACTGCTTGTTCAGAACCAAAAACAAAACAGCCTAAGTCTCTTAATACCTTGAACGCTACATCGTATCTTCAATAGACACGGTGTAGCGTGATTCAGTACTCACTCTCATTTGTTGGGGAAAATTATGAAAACAATCTTCACACGTCGCCAGATGCTGATCGCCAGTATCGCTGGTTTTGCCAGTGTGGCCATGCTGAGTGCTCCCGCGAGCGCAGAATGGTTAGGGAACTGGGGCAAAGCGCTTGAAGGTTCCGGAAAAATTATCAAGCAAGATTTTGCGGTGAAAGACTTTCGTGCGGTGGCAATCGCCGTACCTGCTAAAGTGGAATTGAAACAAGGTGACACTGAAGGCGTGCAAGTAGAAACCGACGACAATATTCAAGCGATGCTTGATGTTGTGGTAGAAGGCAATACCCTTAAAATTCGTACCAAAGAAAAAAACATCTATCCTAAAACACGTACTTTTAACGTGATCGTTAACGTGAAAAAAATCGATGATCTTGCCTTGGAAAATTCAGGCAGAGTCAGCAGCACAAAGATCGTGGCAAGCGATTTAAGAATTCGGGTCGGTGGTTCGGGAGATGTCCAGATTCAAGACTTAAAGGCGGATACCCTGCGCGCCACCATAGGAGGCAGTGGCAGCTTTACGGCAGCCGGTAATGTGCCACAAATTTCTGGGTCGATTGGTGGATCTGGTGAGCTGAATTTAGGTAAGTTGGCCGCTAAAGATGTACGTATCAGTATCGGCGGCAGCGGTAATGTTGAAACCTGGGCGACCGATAATTTAAACGTCAGTATCGGCGGTTCTGGTAGCGTCAACTATTACGGCGATCCGCGTGTGACCAAGAATATTGGTGGTAGTGGTAATGTGACCCGCAAAGGCTCCGCACCTTAGTCTTGCGCAGATAAAGTAATAAGCAGCGATCGGCGTTTGCATCACGCCGATCGCTTTTTTTATTCTCCTTTGTAAGGGTTGCGGTTTTCTAGAACATTGCGCTTTCAAGCTGGCTTCTCTATGATGGCAGCATGTTATTTCTTTCATTTTCTATCTTTGCTCACTTAACTCGGTCCACTTTTGGAGTGCCGCTATGAGTGGCGACTCCGGATTGTTTGACGCATTTTTAAAGGCTTTGCAGTTATTGCTGCAAGGTGATGCCAATTTGTGGAACATTGTTGCGCTATCGATGCGTACCTCGGTGCTCGCGCTTTCGATTGCTTCGCCCTTTGCGATTGCCAGCGGCTATTGGATGGCGGTCAATTCTTTTCGAGGTAGGCGTTTTTTCGTATGGCTGCTACAAACTAGCTTAGCCTTTCCCACCGTGTTGATCGGCTTGCTGCTGTATATGTTGCTCTCGCGTCACGGCGCCCTGGGACAGTGGCATTGGTTATTCACCAGTAAAGCGTTGGTGGCGGGACAAGCACTAATGGCATTTCCGATTATTGTCGCCTTTGTCATGAGTGCGGTACAGAGTAGTGACCCACGCTTGGCAGAAACCGCGGTTTGTTTGGGTGCATCGCCAAACCAAGTGATGTGGCGTTTATTGATCGAATGTCGTTTTGCGGTGGTCGCTGCATTGATACATGCTTTTGGGCGTGTGATCTCAGAAGTAGGATGCGCGATGATGGTCGGCGGTAATATCGCCGGAACAACCAGAACCATGACCACGGCGATTGCACTGGAAACCAGTAAAGGTGAGTTTGCGCAAGGTATCGCCTTGGGTTTAGTTTTGCTTTGTTCGGCATTGCTGATGAATGCAGCGCTATTATTGGTGCAAGGCGACCTCGGTAAAGCGGGGAGTGCGCCATGAGTTATCTGCTAAAGATCGCCAAATTACACAAGTCCTTCGCTGAAAAAACGCTACTTACAATTAACGATTTTCAGT
>CALKVB010000388.1 GCA_937996605.1 uncultured Oxalobacteraceae bacterium
CTTAGATAGAAGACAATGAAGGTATAGAGTGCCATATCTGGCGCCCCCGTAATCTTGATCGAAGTTCCGAAACCCTGTGGAATAAAGAAACCACATAGGCGCCAATCGCTCCAGAAAATCCCAACACCGCAGCAGATTCCTTAGCGGCATCCAGGCGACTTTGACGTAACACCGCTTCTCCTTTACCCGCTGCTGCGCGTTCGCGTTCAGTCAAAAAGATAATCGGAATCATACAGAAGGTCGAGCCATTTCCTAAACCGGTTAACACAAACATCGTGATGAATGAAGCAAGGAAGACCATAAACTGATGCTCATGCAAGGCAGGCAAAATACCGACCATGATGGTCAACGCCATTGCAGCAAATACCCAAAACGTTAACCTTGCTCCGCCAATTTTATCCGAAAGAATACCCCCCACAGGACGTGCTAAAGCACCGGCCAACGGTCCTAAAAACGCAAACTTGGAAACATCAACCTCGGGAAACTGCGCTTTGATCAACATCGCAAATGCAGCAGAAAACCCGATAAAGGAACCGAAAGTACCAATATATAACCAGCACATCAACCAGTTATGTTTGCGTTTGAAAATGATGGCCTGATCAGAAAAAGAAGCTTTTGCAGATGCGATATCATTCATGCCAAACCAAGCAGCAATCGTTGCCACCACAATAAACGGCACCCAAATGAAGCCCGCATTCGCCAACCAAAATAGTTGTTCGGTATTTGTTTTAGCATTGTGATACAAGTAGCCATCACCGGAAATTGCAACGCCAAAAACAGCAGATGAAATCACCATCGGTGCCACGAACTGCACCACTGACACGCCGAGGTTACCGATGCCAGCATTCATACCAGTGGCATAACCTTTACGTGATTTCGGAAAGAAGAAACTAATATTAGCCATGCTAGAGCTAAAATTTCCACCACCTAAACCGCATAACAAAGCCAGCGCTAACAGTGTTGAATAACTGGTTGTCGGATCTTGTAACGCAAACCCCATCCCCACCGCTGGGATCAACAAACTTGCCGTTGAAATCGCGGTAAAGCGGCGTCCACCAAAAACCGGCACCAAGAATGAATAGAAAATACGTAAGGTTGCACCTGATAGCGCGGGCAAGGCAGTCAAAAAGAATAGCTGATCCTTAGTGAACTTGAATCCTGCTTTATCTAGATTGGCGGCGACTACACTCCACAGCATCCACACTGAAAATGCTAGCATCAGGCTAGGAATCGAAATCCATAAATTGCGATTCGCGATACTACTTCCTTCCTTTGCCCAAAAACTGGAGTCTTCCGGCTCCCATCGACTTAACAACTGACCCATTTTGCTCTCCTCTTCATTTCATCGAATAATCTATACGTTTCTTCGCGTTTCAGTTTTACGCTCTCGCTAGAGAGCAACTAATAGCATCAGAGTAGTGAAATAAAGTGTCGCCGCAAATTCCTCAATTGGACAAAATGCATCAGCAGAAGTAGTGGTAACTTAGCCAAAAGAACTAGTAGGCATCTATCGATGCAAACTATTTCACTCAATGCCTAGATGAGAGTGAAGTGCTGCTTCTACTTGAAGAACGCGTGGACTTTGTGCTCGCCATTTCTTGCTCGTTATAGAAACGCAAAAATTCTTGTAAGGCTGCGATCGAATAGAGATCGATGCGCGAGGCACGTACAGAAATGAGACCCTCTTCCACCAATTGTTGCAACATGCGTGAGAAGGTTTCGGGTGTCAAATTCAAAATCGACGCTACCACATTCTTTTTCAGTTCTAAACGAATTTCGGTGGTCTCTTGAGTTTGCGCTGTTTGTACCAAATAGTCGATTACCCTATGCATCGCATTATGGGTCGATTGACGCTCAAGATTTCGAATAAATCCTAATAAACGATACGACAATCCTGTCATCATTTGACGCGCGATCGAAGGAGACTGCTCTAATAATTTGAAGAGTGCCTTCTTAGGAATTTTGATCAATAAAGAAGGTTCTAGCGTCTCAGCATAAAATGGATACGGTTCCTCTAGAAAAACCATCGCTTCACCAAAGCACTGCCCAGGGCGTATAAGTTCTATCACTTTGTGGCTACCAGAAGAAGCAGGAATGGCGAGCTTTAGCAAACCATACACCAAAATATAGCAGGCATCAGCGTTATCTCCCTTCTGAAATAAGCTCAATCCCTTATCGAGCTCAATCTTCACTACCTCACGTTTCAAACTCTCCAATTCAAAAGGCGAGATACCTTGAAATAAAGATTGATTAATGAGTAAGCCATCAAGTTTGATGTGATTCATGAACTGTCCCCTCCTTCGATTAGTTGATTCGTCGGCACATGCTCGCGGCTTGCGCCGAAATCAGCGCTTAATATTATTTGCAAGGTGCGAATTCCAACGAACGATAGATATTGATCAACGAGATCAACATTACCTCAAAGTGTAGGAAGTTTTGATGCGCAAGCCTATCCGCCATTCGGCGTATATCGCAAAGGCATTTGGCTGCTCTAGTTTGGGATAAAGATGGGCGTAATTCTGGATAGCGCAATTACGCGAGCTTATTTACGAACTTAGCTACGAATCTAGTTACACGTCAATTCAATATTCAAGTGCCGCAAGTAATTAAGATGCTTGTTAAGAATCCTAATGCGAAGCTTATGGCGAATACTACCTAACTACTACGTAACTGCTACCAAACAGAACCTAAGACTTATCCATGCCATGTTCCACAGCATAAACCGCAATTTGCACACGGCTGCTCAAATTGAGTTTTTTCAAAATATTTTGCACGTGAATTTTGACAGTACTTTCAGCCACATCAAGATGTCTTGCGATTTCTTTGTTACTTTCACCTCTCGCTAAGCAGACCATGGTCTCGCGCTCGCGCGGTGTAAGTTTTTCGCGTTCGGGTGAACTGGCTTGATTGTGCCCAGAGCGAAACTGCATAACAAGTTTTGCAGTCATCGACTCTGCGATCACTGGTTCGCCAGCAGCGGCCTTCTTGATCGCTGAACTTAAGTATTCGGCTTCAATATTCTTCAA
>CALKVB010000389.1 GCA_937996605.1 uncultured Oxalobacteraceae bacterium
GCTTGAAGCTCTTGAAGGAGGCCCAGGCGTCGATCAAGGTGCCGTCCACGGTGAAGTGATCGGACGAGAGCAGATCGTCCTTGCGGGCCAGACGCACCACCTCGTCGAAGAAGCGCCGGGCGATGTTGGTTTCAACCAGGCGCTCGCGCAGGCGGCTGAAATTGGATTGATCCAGCCCGCCCGATTGCAGGTTCAGATCGAGAAACCAGCGAAAGAGACGGTTGTAATCGAGCTGCTCACTAAGGGTGCAATCGGATCACGACACGATTGTTATACCCACTTGCTTCTGGGGCAATCGGCTCACTCCCTCCGAAGCCAACTGCCTTTACCTTAGCGGCGTTGATTCCCAGATCAATCAGCTGTTGCATCACCACATTGGCTCTCATATTGCCGAGGTGCATGTTCAGTTCGACGTCTACAGGCGTTGTGTGTCCTTCAACGGTTATGCCGGTGAGGTTAATTTCTTTCAAAAATTTTGCATATGTTACTAGGCGATCTCGAGACTCCGGCAATAGCACGGTGCTTCTAGCGCGAAAGTACAGGGGCTGCATCGAAGCTTGGACGAGTTTAATCTGTGCGCTCTTTTGGTCGGGCTCGAGAGAGGGTAGCGCGTATGTGAGCAGGCGATCTTGGAACTTCGACCAACTCTGCTCCTTCTCTTTTGTTGATAAGTCCGAGCCCTTCGTAAGGATTGAGCAGTACGTCGCAGCCAGCATTTGTAGGACAAGTAGCTTGTCTGAGTTTGGGTGCTTATCAAAGAGGGTTTTTGTGGACACGTCGGTCTTCAGACCAACCTCAGCAGCCTTCACCTTTGCGATTGAACCTGCGGCTAAGTCAATGCTTACACTGACATCGCGGTTTACAGACGTCACAGCTGCGGGCATTGGCGGGCAATCCACTGCCGCTTGAGCTGGGGGTATGGTCGCAAGGACGAGGACGATCAACTGCAGCGGCCTAGGTGTGTTCATGGTAGGTCAGAGGAATCTAGAGGAGGTTGAATGATGCCTAAGGTAGTTGAGAGGTCGCCGTAGGTGAGAAGCGCCGGAGGGAATCGGCAACTGCCGCGTGCCGGCTGCCGTCTTCTCGAACGAAATGATAGGATTTCATTGCCACTTACTTTGGGAGCAAAATATGAAAGAACTGCTGGACTGGACCGAAAAAGCGGCCCTCGAAAATATGAAGTTTCATCTGCAAAACGCGGACAACCTGGCAAAGGAGGCTAGCACTACCTTGACTGTGCTGCTGGCTGGGCTAGGAGCGGCACTGGCATACACGCTCAAGGCCTTCGATGTTGGCGCGGTGACCAGCATCACGGCAGGAGCAACTGGGCTGACGCTATACCTGACGGCGCTATGTGGGTTGTTGGTTTTTAAGTGTATGAAGATTGAACCGATACCGGCACCCACTAATGAGCCGCGTAACTTGTACCAGAAAGACTTTTCTCTCGAAGCGCTGCGGGAGGTGGAACTCAGCAACACGCAAGAGAGAATTAACCAAGCAGTTTCCAGAAACGATGGGACAACTGCTTGGCTCAATCGAGTGCGAGTTATGGCAGTAGTGAGCCCGATTATCTTCGCGGCGGTGTCTTTGAGTTGGGCGTGGGGGGTACGTGGTCACGCCGGCCAGGTTGCGGTTGGGGGATAACCGGCTGATTTTCAAGCACGCATAACATAGTTATTCCTAGAGGATTATTGGCGATATCTGACGATTTTGAAGTTATGTATGACAGTCACCCAAGCCGTCACAATGCGCCAATTCAGAGTTTTAAAAATTGCGTAGGTGTTGATAGTCGCCCTGTCGTCCACCTATACGCGGAACCGCTTTCACTATCCATCTGCCCGCTGAAACAGGTTGAAGCACGGAAAAATTCGCCTACTCAGTACGAATTAAACGCCACATCCCCCTGCATGACAAGCGGCACACCTGCAGCATGGACGGGGACGTCGTCCAGTCGATCAGTTGCGATCCAGTGATCGACCGGGAGCATGTGTCATGTCCTGATCCAGACCCGTCAAAGGCTTCAATCGTTCCGGTGCGCCCTCGTGGGCAGGGCGGCGAGGGGCTCAGAGCGGCATGCATGGGGTCGGCGACGGGACGCTTGACATCCAAAATGGCATGCATGGCAAGTAACTTGCCATGCGGGGGTGAAAATCACTCATGAATGAGATTTTTTTGGTCATGATTGCCTAATTTTTACGCAGTCGTGCCTCATTTTTAGGCGACGCTGCCTATTTTTTTGGCAGCGGCGCCTAATGTTGATGCACAGTTGCCTAAAAATGAGGCGACGCCGCCTAAATTTTAGGCAATCATGACAAGTGTCCATCCGATCATAGAAAGTAACTTGTCATGAGTGAGTGTCCAGAACCCATGATCGCCTCTTTTTGAGGCAATCGTGGGGTGCGGGTACCTGCGCGTGACGAATTGCAAGGGACGCGTGGGGTCGGCGATGGCATGCGTGGCAAGTTGGGTGGGAGGTGTGGCGGTGGGGATGCCGGGCGTGGCGTGCGGAATGGCATGAATGACATCGGCTTCGCCCGTGGTGGCGGGGCCGATGGGCGGGGGGCGGTCGGGGCAGGGCCGCGTTGGTACGGGCGGGGGCGCGATGGCGTGGGAGGCTGCGTGCGTGTCGGGTTTCGGGGCGTGGGGCCGGGGTGGGCAGGCGCTGCCGCTGCGCATCTGGCGCATGGCCAGGTTGGTGGCGGCGCTGCGGGGCTCCTGGCCGCACTTTTCGAAGATGTGTACCCGGTGCGTGCTCACGGTACGGGGGCTGCTGCCGAG
>CALKVB010000390.1 GCA_937996605.1 uncultured Oxalobacteraceae bacterium
CGCATAAATATCCACATTTTTGGGTGTCTTCAAGTATTGGCGTTCCGTCAGACTAATTTGCTGCCAATGAGAATCTTGAATCTTGGCGCTGATACCCGCACTCAATGGAATATCTTTGGCACGATAGTTGGCGCCAAAGGTCATCACGTATTTATACGGGGTGAGTGAATTGTATGGGGTCGCCAAATCTTTCACATTCGACCAGAAGTGTGAGTAGCTGGCAGAGAAATCCATATCTGGTCCATTATCCATCAAGCGCTTTAGTGGAAATTGGGAGGACAATTCAATGCTTTGGCTTTGCGCACTGCCTGCATTCACGAATTTCTTCCAGTAAGCGTTGTCTGCCTCAAATACTACCTCACGATGAATGTCATCAATCGATTGCGCTTTAGCACGCACCGCATAGTTAAGGCCATCTTTGCCGTTGTGTTCGAAAGCAGCATCGACACTCCAAGAAAGCTCTGGACGTAAATTAGGATTACCCACAATATTCGGGCTCTCAATAGAATTGTTGATCACAAAAATTTTCGGCATCAACAATTGTGTACCATCAGGAGCCTTAAATGTTCGAGAAACGCCGAGGCGAATACGTTCCGTATTTTGCGGATCAAGCTGCCACATAGTTTGAACTACTGGGCTCAGAACACTTGCACGATTATTGACTTTGTCACCAAAATTATTTTCCGTGCGTATCCCTTGCGACTCCCAACGCAAACCAAGTGAAACAGAAGAATTTTTCTTGAACTTCCAATCATCTTGCGCAAAGAAAGCAGCGTTAGTCATCACCGAGTTTGCGCTATGTGGACGATATACATCGTTTTGACTAAGAGGAAATCGGTCGCTCTGATTGTTCTCGACATCGACATTCGCACGCCAACCAGACCATCCGATGATCAAATCATGCTCAGCGTTAGTGGGAATACTCAATTTACCATTGGTAATCCCAACAATCACGTGCACATCTGTGTTGAGGTCGCGATTAAATTTGAGCGTACTATCGGGTCGATAATTTTGAGAATACGAACGCGCGATAAAACTCTGTGCTTGGAAACCTGCGCTGACATCAACACCAATTTGATTATCTAAACTAGTCACAGCCTTGAGCGTGCTGCCAAAATTAGTGCCACGATTCGTATCGTGTGATGTTGTTTTTCCGATTTCAAAAACACGACCCGCCACGTTATTAAACTGGCTTATGGTATCGGCACTAAAACGATTATGCGCAAAGATCGAAGTCGACGTTAAGTTGATATTAGAATCCGTTTTGTATTGAATACGAGGTGAAATACGCAGCGATTCATCGTTACGTTGACTATGTGATCTATTCTCAAATTCGCTCTTCGCACCCGTTAAAACATTCTCATTAATAAAACGCGTGCTTGAATCTTCTGCTTGCCCCGCACTATTACGGTCTTTCGACAAACTGACACTGACTGTATGTGACAGATTGCCATTCTTATCGGAATGAAACCAATCGACCGCACCATTATTTTGGAACATGTGGCCAACGCTAGCCTTAATACTATGTTGCTTATTGGAAGCCGCCTTTTTCAAAATAATATTGATGGTGCCAGCCATAGCTTGGGTACTAAATTGAGCATTGGCACCACGATAAATTTCAACTCGCTCTATCATGTTTAAGGGAATATCTTCGATAGTAATGCCGCGCGGTGCCTCACCGTCAATCAAGATTTGGGTATAGCCGGCTGCCATGCCGAGCAAATGCAATTTATTATTCGTCACCTGCACGCCCGGCACACGTTTCATCGCATCGACGATATTATTATCGCCAAAACGCGTAAGCTCAGCATTGCTAACGATAGAACGTGAAGCTGTTTCGGTGCGGGCAAATTCCTCTTGGGACTTCCCTTTCACCTCAACCCGCTGTGTTTGGGCTTGCTGCGCCTGTGCTTTGACATCGCCAGACTGTTGCGCATGCGCAGAAACAGCGATGACGTTGCAGAGAATAAGAGTAATGACGGAGCTAGTTGGAAATTGCATGTTTACCTCGAAAGAAAGAAGATACTAATCAATTACAAGCACTCGAATTGCTGGCGAATGCTGGTGATTGGTGGTGAATGGCTGGCACTGTATCGAATTTCTATTTGAGGTAAGGTGATAATGCGACGAAATGACGAAAACTGACCTTGAAAAATCAATTTTGCGGCGCGAACTCAAGCTGCTGAAATGAGATGAGGCAAGTTAGACAGCATCATGACTTCGCGTTGATCACTTCAACTGGAAGATCAAATCAAAAGAACATCAAGAGTGAAAAGAGAGCTCAATACTAAGTCTCGTAGCTTGCCCTCTTTAAATGGTGGTCGGAAAAAACGCTATGTGAGTGTGATCAAAAGCTGAGGCTCAGGCGTAGACTTAATCTTAGTATCGAAGATACCCTTACTCTTCGCTGAGGTAACCACGCTCAAGCTGCTGCGCTTGGTTCTCAAAAATAGCCATGGCTGTTCGCATACGCATAAATCCAAACTTACGATAAAACGGCTCTTTCCCTGGGACCGCATAAAGCAGAATTTTTTTATGTCCACGAGATGCGTCAACCAGTTGTTGAACGACTTGCTTACCCAAGCCAGTGCCTTGTTGACTTGGGTGAACCGCGACATCACAAATGTAAGAAGTGTCGCCACCATCTGCCAAAGCTCTGCCCGCAGCGACGAGTTTCGATGCTTCATAAACCAAGCAGACAAACATGCTGTTTGAAAAAACTTTATGCAGATGGTCTGCAGGTTTATCACCCAGTGGCGCAACGCGATACAGTTCAGAGAGTTCTTCCCAGTCGATACCATCGGTAGTGTGTTTCCAAGTAAGTGTCATTTAATTGTGTTCCATCGTTTAGTTCCAGTTGCCGAATATTACTTGAAGCGAAGCTACAGTGCAGAATATCAAACTAATTTTCGTCAGTGTTGGTCGCGATAATTTCCCAACTTTGCCTACACAAATGAGAACGATCACTGCATTTAGATGCTTGATTTTCCCGCCTTTTCAGCCGTTAAAAATTTTCACCTTCAACCAAACTTCCAATGCAAAAAGTCCGGTCTTAAAATCACCGTTATTCATTTCCATAAGCCAATTTTTAGAGCGAATGCACTAAGCAATTTGAGAAGTTTCACTGTTAAGATGCGGCCGGTAAAGTACTTCCACTATTCGTTGCAGTTAGAAAACGGTAAGACGCGATCTGAAAAACATCGCTAACACCATCACTAAAGGAAATCGAATTTGAGTGCCATTTATTGTGATTTGACGTTAAGCCTGTTCAAACAATTTCATACTCCATCCACATGGCTTCGCTGCAAGCCAACATCTAACTTTGGTATCCACTACACATGCCGGGCCGAACTAGGTATCCGAACTAAGTGCACGCACTAACTATCCATTTTCCGAATCCATACTTTTCAAACACGCTAGCATTTCGTTGGGTGAAAATTTCAGCAGCTACACGCAACAATCGCTAGACGATCATCGATCAAGCCAAACAAAGGAGGTGAACACACATCTTGCAAATGTAGGTTTTGGTAGGCAGCACAGGCTGTAATCGAGTAGCCCTTGCTCAAGCCAATACTATTTACCAGTAACAATGTTGAGATCAAAGGAGATCACATGAATCGAAGACAGATACTTAGCATCGGTCTATGTTCAGCAGTACTACCCCTCTCAGGATGCCTTACTAGACACTTACATCAAGAAAGGATTTATACAGAAAAAGTTGGGGGAGTTTTTATTTCCAGCGACAAGAAAACACTCGCGTTCATCAGCAAAAACTATCACTACATTTTCGAGGCGCCGCCAACGATACTTGCAGCCTTAGACCCTCTCCTTCACACGTCAATTGTCTCTGCAATTTTTCAATCTTTCGTCGTTGACGGCGACAACAAAATCACTGGCATCATCAAACTTACTGCGCGCGGGGATCTAAATGAAGCGCAGAAAAATCTTGCCAACAAAGCAGGATTCCTCGAAAGTACAGGTTCTGAAATGAGCGCAGAGATTGCGATACAAGGCACTCGCTATCTCGCCAAGCCAATGGGGAAACTTGCGGAGGAAAAACTCAACCGGGAGTATTACGTTCATATTAAAGAGCTGCCTTCACTTGGTGAAAGAGGCCTCAGAATGGTAGCGACACCGATCAGCGTCGCAGCCGATGGCGCACTGGTAATCGGTTTCATCGTACTTTTGCCATTCTTTTTGCCAGGGCTCTTCGTTGCATACAAACGCTATCTAGGATAGAAGATAATTGGCCCGCGATCGTTTCGATCAAGGGCCCTTAAAGGGATTGGTATGCACGTACCAACTAGCCTGACTACCTTCTTGTTTGCCATGAATACTTAAGGTCAAACGCCATTTTTCCAAATCTGCTCGACTCTGATATTGTAGCCAGATTTGCTCTTGATTCTTGTCGAGTGACACTTTGAGCGGCTGTGAACCAACTAATTTTTCTCCGACAAAAATTGGATTGCTAGTCGCCATCACCGCGAACGAATCAGCACCTTCTTGGGTCAATTCGAAAATTACTTTTTCAATTTTTGGACAAAGCTCTGCACAATCATCAGCCGACTGCAACACAAGTTCTTGCGGAAAAATGCGCATTTCTTTTTCTGATACTTCAAGGTAACCCTGTGCCTTGGCGAGCACCGAGAAGCCATTTCCAGATAAGGAATTGAGTTCAAACGGAATGCGTGTAAACGTCACCTGTTTCACTTCACGTGGATTCGCTTGTTCATGACGCCAATCTTGATACACAGGCAAAACGAAATCGGTCACTAGCGTCCATGCGACAAATCCAAAGAAAGGAATTCCAAGCAACACCTTGATTAAACGCTGACGTGTCAACATGATGTCGATCAAGAAAGCAAGCACGTCAAGCAACGAATTAATCTCACGAGGTGCAGTGCGTTCTTTAGCAACTTGCGGTTCAAGCTGCGTTGTCGGCGTTGGGCTCACTGTTGGAAAAACAGGTGGCATGATATTGATCGGAAAAAGTAGGCTCGATTGTCCAGATGAGACCGCCAACTGCCAACGATAATGTAGCTCTGGATGGATTTCACAATTCGCGATCACTTCAGGAGATAACTCAGGCAGAGTGAAATCAAAATAGGCTAGGCCTCGCATCATTTGCTCATGCGCGAGCTCTGTTTCATAAACCGTGTGTGTAGAGGCAGTGTCTCCTCGTCGGTTGTCACACACAGACTGCAAATGTAAGTTCAGCATCGACTGCTCGTGATGCGAGGCGCCAATTAAAGAGGCTGGCACAAGACCTGGTGTAAAAACTAATCTGCACTTAGCTGAAATTTCATCCAATCGCAACGTCTTCGGCGCGATCAGAAATGTCTGCCCCCAATAGCGACGGGTTCGCCATTTACGCATTAGGCTAACGATCATCACCCCGCCAATTGCTGGAAAAATGATGGCGATAATTTTGGCAAATAAATGGGTGGAAGATCCCGCGAAAACCAAAATCGCGATAGGCCAACTGATCAAATTCCAAAACAAACTCATTCCTAGCCAGGCTGCGATACTCTCCAGCGCAGGCAATATCACTTGATGACTATTCGACCCAAACCCCATCGCCTGCATCTGAACGATGAAATGCTGAGGAAGCTTCTCAGACTTGGGAACCCAGATGCGAAATATCAGCCACCATGCCCCTATGCCGATCAAAGGAAATAAAATTGCAAACGGCAATAAAAACACGATCTTGGTCCAACGTATTTCTTTTGAATACACCGCGTCTGCCGGATGCTTAGGATCTACCCACAAATGTACCGTTTGTTCCTGATCATAGGCTTGCTTTAGCTTTTGGTAATTCTGGTGATGGAAATCGCCGATATTGTCGCTGCCACTATCTACCAATGCCACTTGCTGACTTCGATAGGTTTTCCCAAGCCATTGATATTCAAATGTAGCACGGGTTTGATAGGTAGTGGATTCACCCGTAAAAGAGTCGAGATCCACTTGCAAAACCCGTGCATCGACCACTTGCCAGGTATTCGCTTTCTGCCACGCCTGCACTTGTCGAAACAGAGGAGACATGCCGCCGACATAACCAAAATAGGAAAACGCCACTGCAAAAACAAGAGCGAAAAGCGTGCCCATGATTTTGCTAACCAAACTGTCCTTCTGATTCATAATAGTCCTAACTTAAACAAACTGTCTTTCGTGCCTGCAAGGCGTATAGACGTGACAAGGGCGCTCGCGGCAAGTGTACACTGAGCGACATGGCAAGTCTCTCACTTCTCTCGCATCATTAAGGCCACTATTCTATTGCGCTTAGAGCGTCACACATCCATCGGAAAATGAGTCTATCCGGCAACATCTCTTCCTATCGACGATGAAACAGGTTTACACTTGGCAGCACCGTATTCGCAGCTTAATGCATATTCAGCACAGAGCGATGGCCGTAAATCGCTTTCTAGCTCGAAAAATGGATTCACCGTGGATGCCAAATTCATACCGAGGATTCGTATGTTTAAGATCATACTCAGTTGCTGCTTATTTTTGAGCTTAGCCAACCTCGCATCAGCACAATCAAAGTACGCGATACTTGCTGAAGACGCAGCCGGAATGTGGGGCCAAGCAGATGGCAGTGGCGCTGGCAACGATATCGTGCGGGCCGCATTTGCGGCAGTTGGTGATCAAGTTGTGTTAAGCATCGTTCCCTACAATCGTTGCAAAGCCCATGTATTAAATGGCCTTGCGATTGCTTGCGTAGGGATGTCAAAATCTGAAGACTTGAATGGCAAAATTCTCTTTGCAGATGTGCCTCTATACACCACCGTTTCTACTTTATTTGTACGCAAAAGTGATGCGCACAAATACACAAAACTCGCCGACATTCCATCACAGACGCATGTGGGAACCGTGCTAGGGTACGAGTATCCTAGTTTAGTGATGCAGCTTTTTAAAGATAGAAATTGGATTGCCAGTGACGCGCCTAGCGAAGTACACAGTCTTAAAAAACTAGCGGCCGGGCGCTTCAATCTAGCCGTTGCCAATTTAGATGCACTAAAAAATGCCGACTATCTGCTCAAACAAGCGGGTGTCAGCGATCAAGTTCAAGTTGCATTTGAAGTCGAAGGTTCGGAGACCTTTATTGGTTTCGCGCGCGACGATAAGAAAGCCTTACTCGCCTTGGCAGCCTTCAACAGGGGCATGCAAATCATCAAAAAGAATGGCACGCTAGATAAAATTCTGCAACAGTGGAAATCCAAACTAGCTACTAGTTCGCCCTCACCGACTTCCTAACTAGATGTTTACAAAGTCAGGTTTCATCGCATGATGCGACTTCTGCAAACTGCCACGTAGAACTAGAGAACAGATCGCGATCGTATGCATCACCTGAGTATCATTCTCCATCGCGACTACGAGGTCGAGTGTGCGTCCTTACAACGCGATTTCAGCTCGCACCAGCAAAAGCGCTATCATTGTTCAACGCTCACACGCTGCGTCTGCGAGCGTATCAAGGTTTTGAAAGAGCATTTTCGCTTTGTCAGCGGACAAATAGCGATCGCTCAGGACGTACGAAAAACTCATATCCGATTGCCCATTTTTCTTGATGGTTTTCCGATATTCGATGAAATGATGGAGACTACCGGCTACCTTTTGATCTGCCACACGCTTCCGAAAACAAAGCAAAAGCCCAGGATTTTGTATAACATCACCGTCTTTTAGGTAAATCTCTCCATTTGCTTTTCCAATCGGCATCTGAGCGCTAGGGATAGCCCAGTAGTTACCTGCAACAAATCCCATTCGCCGCGCGCACGTCAGAAAATCTTGTGGACGGCGCTCGCCCCACAAAGACGAATCGAACACTTCCATAGTGCCGCACTCGGATTCTTGGCATGCGCGACGATCCCCTTTTTCACATTGCTTATTCTGTTCTTCCACATAGGTACGATGTGTTTGGACGGTGTCCTTTTTAGATGCCGCCACAAAAGCTTCAATCTTCTTGGCACGTAATGCGCAGCTGGTGTCATCTCCCTTGGCACACTTGTCTGTCAATAGTTCGATATCATTCGTCATTGGGGTCCATCGTTCAGCATACGCATCCATGATTTTGGTTGCTGTCGTATTTTCTTGATTAGATTTAGCCGAGGACGACCAAGTCTTATCCCTCCCTTGTTTGCCCGCGCAAGGTTGATCCGTAAAAACCACGCGACCATCGTCACGCGTACACTTAAATACATCTGCGAAAACTAGAGGGCTGCAAACCCAAAGCACAAGCATGACACACCAACTCTTCATCATCATTTTCCTCTTAATCGCACTGACTACTCGAGCGATTGTTTGATTAACCAAAATCCGATTGTCGCAGGATTGAGGGCATTTCATTCGGCGAATCCGATAAAGCCCAAGAAACACCGACAAAACCGAGGTTTTGCGCGAGCAAGTTCAATTGCATTGTCTGAACGGCCCAGCCTTCTATGACGAATGTTTGTATCGTAGAATTAAATCAACTGCGCCCACTTGTACAAACACTAAAATTACTCTTCACCATTTCTCAAGCTTTTTTATAGTACTTTATTGGGCCAAGCTCACTGCTGAATTCATCAATGGCGGCGTTGTACAATGCTGAAAACGGTACACAGTGCCGCAAGATCAGCAGCCATCGCATGATCAAATGCTGTTCGGCGAGTTAATTAAAGAGCCTAGCCAATTTGTTCTATTATTCGTCGTCAAATCAGCGAAGCAAGTGCCACCACTTTCACTATTACGCCAGATATCCTCTAGAATGTGCCTTTTTAGCATCAGCCATTTTTTAATTCACCAACGCATATTTACATGAAAACTTTCTCTACTGTGGCGTCTTGTTTCGCATCTTTCTTGCTTACTTTTGCTGTCTCGTTAGAAACTTACGCAGGCAACCTAGTGCAGCTACCAATTCGTCTTGATGCGCAAGGGCGCCCCATCACTGATTTAATGATAGGCAAGCATAAAGTGCCCGTCTTGATCGACACCGGTTCGAATACTGGGCTGCATTTAACCAAAGAAGTGATGGCAATAATCCCGGGCTTAAAGCTCACCGGAAATAAGATCCGCCGCCTCGATTTGGCAGGTAAAGAACGCGAATCAGACGAATTTATCGTGCCTGACTTTGTCGCCAACGGTGTTCATTTTGGTGAGGTAAGCGGTGTAACACTCATTCCTTGGGGCTTATCGCTAGGAAAACAAAAGAAGAAAGAAACTAAGCCCATTTCGGTGATTGGCTTGCCCCTATTCGAACGTACAGCAATGCTCTACGACTTGTCTGCCAAACGCATTCAATTTGGTGCGGTAAAGTTGGAGCAAGCGGGATGGTATGACCTACCGTTTGAACGAATCAAAGAAGGTTTGATTGCCATTTTCTCGACAGAAAAGCATCACTACAAACTGATTTTGGACAGTGCCGCAAACTCCTCTATCGTAAAACAAAGTGTGGTGCTATCAAATCAAGAAGCTACACAACCATGTGATTTCGATTTAGGGCCTGGTCGTACATGTCGCCTGCTCGATATGCAGCAACAAGCGCCATCAAACCCAATCAGGGGGCAGGGTGTAGCATTAAAAACCCTACTCATTGATCTACCACCACAATTTACTGCAGACGGTATCACTGGTTCGGATTTTTTGCGCCAACGCGCACTGTTCATCGACCTCGCCAACAAACGTGTTGCCTTGCGCAAAGCTGCGAACTAAAGGTAGCTCCAGGTCAATACTGTTTTTGACTTGGGTTCTACTTGAATACTCAATTGACTGTCCCTTTCTTTGGTCTCAGTCCGAGGCGAGATGCAACCACATGATCGAGAGGCAGTAATGCTCAGTGCCTCGATCACGAAGAGCTAGCGACTGGAATTATTTCCGTTCAAGAATTTTCCTAATAGACGCTGACGCACCAACAGATGGTAGCTTAAAAACGCGATGCTCAAGGTCGCGCCGATCGAGAGGCTTAGTTTTACAACCCAAGGCCAATTCATATCCATCAATGGAATTTGGATGGCGAAAATCAACGGTAAGTGAATCAAGTAAACCCAATAAGAGGCATCGGCAATATAACGCAGAATACCATGATGCACATCGAGCCAACGTCGACCAAAGATGATGCACACCAGAGTCATCCAATACCCAATATAAGCTTGCAAAAAGGCCAGAATCGCTTGCGAAAATAGATCTGACTTAGCCATGCCACCGACGTATAGGAAATAAGCAAAAAAGGCATACACCAATAGCGAGATCAGCAGCATTTTCGGTGCGTAGGGACTAAGTTGATCTAGCCAACAGGTTTGATGAAATAGACGAAATCCGATAAGAAAATAGCTTCCATAAAACAACAGCGCCCACCATTGCGGAAAGAAACTTTCGGGCGCTGGAAAAGGTGCTGGCACACCAAACAGTGCCAGCATGAGAAGCAATGGTGTGAAGCAGATCCCCTTCATCGATGTGAACGCCTCTAGCCACGACTCAAGCCAGCTGAGATGTCGACGCCATTCCAATGTGGATGCCACCCAAACGAGGATACAAAAACACATCACATAGGCTAAAAACCACAGGTGTGCGAGTGTAGGTGGCGCAGACGGTGCTTGCGGATTGGCTAACCAAGGCTTAATGATTTGGAGCAAGGGAGATAAGTTCTCCACTCTGACAATCGCCATGCGAATCAAGCAGCTCATCGAAACATAGACGACGGGCCAAAACACAAGCAAGGGCAAGACGATGCGCATTAAACGATTTTTTAGCATCGCTCCCATGCCTCGCTTTTGCACCAGCATTGCGGCAAAAAAACCCGTCACCACAAAAAACAAGGGCATACGAAATAGATGAAAGAACCAGACAAAGGCATCGACCGTCAGCGAGTTCTCACGGTCAGCCGTGGGCCAAACAGGATGTGCTAAGACGCTAAAGGCAAGCGCGGCATGAAACAGCACACCAGCTAACATCGCGATCGCGCGCAGATTGTCCATGTAGTGAAAGCGCATGTTCGCTTCTGGCATCTGCGCGCTTGTATTCATAAGAAAGAATCCTTGCGGCGATAAAAGTTGCGCGCAAACGCGAGTGCCAGCAGCATGACGCTGATTTCCAACGCAAAAATCACCAAAGCTTCTGGGCTCAATGCGATGTCATTCGATTGGATCTTCCTGCCGATGCTGTCGATGGTGCCAATAAAGACCATGAACGGCCCAACGAAAGTTGAGACCGCAATTTGCACGAAGATATTCCATCCCTCTGATTCCAACACCAATGCTGCGCTCAGCGAAATAAAAAAGTTCGTGGCTAGAAAACCGTAAATCAAGAATGACCAAATCAAGATACCGTCTGGCAAAGGCGTGAACAACACCAAGAAGGCAGTCCCCGCCAATACGATAGAGAAAGGTACGAGATACAGCACCAAATTCGCTAAGACTTTACTCCAAAAGAAGGTCATTGGCGTCAAGGGCAAGCTCATCATGAAAGACAAGGTGTGTTCCCTACGTTCATTCAAAAGTGAGCTCTGAATCGCAAACCCGCCGACACAAATCAAGAGCACCAGCAAAATCATACCGCCAGCATAGAATGCCCAGGTCTTCGCCATGCCGATGAGGGTTAAACCAATCAGTAACCCAATCACGTAGGCAGCAAACTGTTTTTGATACATGTGAAACTCTTTGAGTATCAGCCTTTTGACCATCTGCCTTGTTTGCTGCGTTTCGCTCACGTTGTGTTGATGGTGTTGAATTGATGTGCTCATGATTTATCTCCCGCACGAACACTGGTCACGAAAATATCTTCTAGGTTCATGGGCTCGACGGCCTTCACTGTCAGATTCATTTGTGCCAAACGCGTTTCGAATACATCACCCGCATTGCGCACTTTCAGTTCAATGATGGAGCCGTTATTGCGCGCACTGATGACTTCAGGGATGTCTTTCAAGCCATCTTGCCAAGGTCCATGACAAATAATGCGGCGCCAACTCGATAAGAAGCTTTCTTTATCTTCGGATGCGACAAGCTTGCCTTTGTGAATGAAACTTATGGAATCAGACAGCTGTTCCACATCGACCGTGTTATGCGAAGAGAACAAGACACTGCGCGACTCGTCTCGCAAGACATCAGCCAAGGCCTCCAAGACTTCAGCCCGCGCAACGGGGTCTAAACCTGTGGTCGGCTCATCGAGCAGTAGAAGTTTGGGGCGACGCGCCAAAATCAACAGCAAAGCGGCTTTCACTCTTTGTCCATGCGAGAAACCACCTAGCTTTTGTTGCGACTTCAAATCAAATCGCTGCAGCAGTTGCGCGGCATAAGTTTCGTCCCACTCCGGGAAAATGCCCTGAATAAAATCCATATGCCAACGCAAGGTCTGCGTTTTGTATAAGCGCATATCCTCTGAGGCGTACCCAACTTCACGCTTTGCTGCCACCTGCGCCTCGGGTAAGCGATGACCACACACATCGACCTCACCAGCATCGGCGCGTATCAATCCCATCAAGATACGCATGATGGTCGATTTGCCGGCACCATTGGCTCCAACCAAACCCATAATCTGCCCAGTGGGCAATTCGAGATCGAGCGGATGCAGCTTGAAGTCAGCGTAGGTTTTCTCAACGCCACGCAAGGAAATAGCAAGATCGGTTGGCACGTTCATTTGAGCGTCCTTGTTAGCGAAGCCTTGGTGCTGTTTTTGGAATGATCCGCTTTCGTGTTGGAAGCTTCGTTTGAAGAATTCGCCGCCATCGCAAGACCGACATGTTCAACGACTTCTTTTTTACCCATTCCCAGTTTCTGGGCCGCTCCGACCATACCCATCAGATGCATATCGAATTCTTCGCGAAAGCGCTGTTTAGCCAAATCTTGATTCTCGGCGACAAACGAGCCTTTGCCCTGCCGAGTCACTATCACACCTGCACGTTCAAGTTCGAGATAGGCGCGCTTCACCGTGATCACACTCACGCTACTTGCGCTGGCTAATTCACGAATGGAAGGTAAAGATTGACCCGGCCGCCAATCACCGGCCATCACTTTGGTCGTGATCTGTTCCATGATCTGTTCGTACATCGGCGTACTGTCGTGATTGGAGAGGAAAAGTTTATCCGTTGTCATTATTTGCAACCCTATTGAAGTTCCGTGCTTAACTGATCATATTAAGTATATACAGATAAATACAGGAGTCAAGGCTTTATTGCACTTGCTGATTGGACGGTGCTGAGTCCCAAGCAAGAAATGACCGATGGAATGCTTTGTAGCTCAGTAGCTTAGTACGTGCGATTAGCAAAGCGTAATCGCACGCATGAATTGAAGTTCTATAGATTCGAGACCAAGCAAAATTCAAAGCGCGCGACAAAATGTGGCGCTTGTTTTGGAATAGGTATGAGAGATGGAGATCAACGGCTTACATGCGTACGATTACAAAACACTGAAAGGCACCCATCTTTAAAAGCAAGAGAAGACTTGTTTTTTGAAGTGGGTGTGCTCTCAAGTTAACTCCAGATTTACTCGCTGAGCTTGAACTGACGCGCGTGTTCTTTGAGCAGCTCTTCAGTCAGTCGAGCAATTTCAGCAATGACAGCATTGCGCCCCTCAGAAGTACCACTCGCGCCGGTATAAAATACAGCGATGGTGAACGGTTTCAAACCTCGTGGAAAGACCACTGCGACATCGTTTGTTGCGCCATTGGGACCAGTACCTGTTTTATCGCCGATCAGCCAATTTTTATCAAAGCCAGCTTTGAGGCGAGTGTCGCCTGTGGTATTACCAAACATCCAGGCTTTCAATTGTTCTCTCGATGTTGAGCTCAGTGCATTGCCCGTCAATAAGCGCTGCAAGGTGCTAGCCATCGCATAGGGCGAACTGGTATCGCGTTCATCGCCCTCAAGATTACTATTAAGCGATGGTTCATTACGATCTAAACGGGTGGTTTGATCACCGATACTGCGCAAGAACGCGGTGAGTTGGTGAGGGCCTCCGATCGCATCGAGAAGTAAATTCGCTGCAGTATTATCGCTATACTGAATCGATGCTTCATTCAAGGCGGCGATGCTCATGCCACCCGCTTGCAGGTTGTCTTTTGTGATGGGCGCGTAGTCGAGTAGGTCACTCTCTTTATACGAAATCACGCGCGCCAATGATTCTCGATTGGCATCAACTCGTGCCAAAATGGCTGCGCCCAATAAGGCCTTAAACGTACTGCACATAGCAAAGCGTTCGTTTTCTCGTACCGCAAGCAATCGTTGACCTTGTAGTGAAGTCACCGCCACACCAATCCGGCCGCCATATTGTTTTTCAAGAGCCCTTACTTTTGTAAGAAATTCTTGATTCGCCACTTTCACCGAAGCTACATGTGTCTGCGCCTGTGCAGACGACAACGGTGCCAGTGGCATCAGTGCCGAAAAAATTAAGACGCCACCACTTAATGTGCTGGAAATTCTTGAAAATAGGGGGGGATAATTCATGACATCCTTTGTTTCAAAAGCTCAAAAAGCTTAATGGAGCGCCATCTTAAATGAAGCTAAAAAAATTAGCGAGAACTCAACTCGCTTTCATCGCCATTTTCATATAGACCTATACTAATCTCGAAGATAAATGGGCTTACAAAGCAGGAATTTCACCTTTTGCGCAAATAATTACAATCGGGAGTTGCTAAGCCCAAAGTCTCAAAATTAAAGCGAATTGTTTGCGGCAACAACACCCCGCCTCAGGTGCGAATTTGTATCGCGATTGCATATTGAGAGGCAGACGGCCAAATCTCAACGCAGGAAAAACTTTGTTCCTTGAATTGGGTGTCAGGTTGATTCCTCAGCGTCCTTAAAATCGTTCTTTAACCCACAAGAAAACACGATTGCTGTGAAAAACTTGCTAGTGTCTACACAATCGTTTTTTTAAAGCGTGGCTTCGGTTCAATTTAAATGATTGTTACCTTGCAAGACAATTTAATAATGACTTACTTTTTTTACAGTGCGTGTATTTTGAACGATCAGTCCTAAGTCGTTATTCTCTCACCGCCTATCCGACAATACCCATGACAATACCCATGACAATACCCAACAAAAATCATAGCTAGTTCAGCACGCTCAATGTGTCTGTTTATTGCGATATTTCACATTTCTTAAGACGTTATAGGTTTAAGATAGAGTAGATCCATTCAGCATATACTCATTCTTGCACTATTCGAATTAACGAGTGTTACTCAACAATTCAATGAAGTGGTGGGCTAGATTTTTTAAGTAAATGCTATAAGTACTCAAGGTATTCATAAATTATTTTGAAGTTATCGTCGTAAGCGAGATAAATTCGAAAACCCGTTTTGTAGTTCGTGCGCTTGAAATGCAACATCAACAATGGATACGAATACACGGTCTGGAGATGTATGAACCAACAAATGCTCTCGCTGGCGAATTTTACAGAAGATAATCTACGCGCCATACTTCAAGCACTGCCCGCACTGATCTGGCTGAAAAATGCCGATGGCGTTTATCTTGCCTGTAACCAGAGATTCGAACAATTTTTTGGTGCATTGGAAAGAGACATCATAGGTCGTACCGACTATGATTTTGTCAGCAAAGAACTGGCAGATTCTTTCCGTGCCAACGATCTGCTCGCAATGCAAAAAGGCGGCCTGCACATCAACGAAGAGTGGATTAGCTATGCCAATGATGGACACCGCGAACTAGTCGAAACCAGTAAAACACCTTTACACAATGCCGACGGCAAGCTGATCGGTATTTTAGGTATTTCGCATGACATCACCAAACGTAAACAACTAGAGAAATACGAAAAATTTCGCAGCTCCACCTTAGAATTACTGGCAAAAAATATTCCTCTACCCAGCGTTTTAGAAGCTATCGTGCGCGGCGTTGAGCTGCTGCATTCCAACTTCATGTGTAGCATTTTATTGCTCGATAAAGAAGGCAAACATTTGGTCGATGGCGTAGCGCCCAGTTTGCCTAGCTTTTACAACCAAGCTATCAATGGCGTCGAGATCGGCTTGGGTGTTGGTTCATGTGGATCGGCTGCATTTTTAGGTGAACGGGTGGTGGTCGATGATATCGCCAGCCATCCTTATTGGGCACCGTATACAGACCTAGCGGAAAAGGCAGGTTTGGGCTCTTGTTGGTCGCAGCCCATACTCTCGTCAGAGTTGCAAGTCTTGGGAACCTTCGCCATCTACCACCGAGAAAAAAATGCGCTCGCGGATTTGGATGTCTACATCATAGAGCAATCTGCACAGCTTGCTAGCATTGCGATCGAACGCAAACGGATAGAATTGAAAATGCAAAATATGGCCTTCCATGATGCGCTCACTGGTCTGCCGAATCGTAGCCTGCTCGACGATAGGCTAGAACAAACCAAGGCCGCTTGCCGACGGCACCATCGTTTTGCCGCCGTGTTGTTCATTGACCTCGATAATTTCAAACCACTCAATGATAAACATGGTCACAACGCGGGCGATTTACTGTTGCAAGAAGTCGCTCAACGCATCGGCCTCTGCGTACGCGAAGTCGATACCGTAGCGCGCTTCGGTGGTGATGAATTTGTGGTGATACTCAGTGAGCTAGAAAGTGAGCTGACGCAAGCCGAACAACTAGCCTGCAGCATCGCAGAAAAAATACGCACCTCCTTATCCGCGCCCTATCAAATCAATATTTCAAGCGCGAACCAAAGAACCAGCGTTCAACACCATTGCACCGCAAGTATCGGCGTCGTCCTTTTACGCCACCTGCAAAACAATAACATCGACATCGTCAAATTAGCCGATCAAGCGATGTACCAAGCCAAAGCCACAGGCCGCAATAAAATCTGCTTCCTGGACAGCAAACCCTAAACTTGTTGCACCAACAAACAATAATTTCAAAAGATAACTTCAGAAGAAACCCATTTTTAGAGGCAACCGAGAACTTGCATTTTTGAAGTAGGTGTCTAAGTCATTCGATAATTTATTGCTTTTTAGATTGGGTATCTTGTGTGAATTGGGTGTTCACAACGCCTAATTAGGCTCCATTAGTAGCGACCGCATGCAAACGGACATGTACTACGAAGGCGATGAAGTATGTAAATACAAGATATGGGTGCGTAGCGATCAGCTGAATCCAAGCGATTCTGATACAAATCCATCTTCCGTTTCTTGATCGACAGAGGTGGCTAACAAAAAGCCTCTGCAATCGCAAACCTTAAGCCAACTTTAAGATTCATACGCCAAGATGTTACACATGGAGGCACTATGAATCAGATCACATTTCTCAATAAGTTCAGTCGACCGGTATTGCACCGCTCCCTCAGCGTCGCGCTGATGTGCAGCCTCGCAATCTCTGCAACACTACGAGCAGAAACACCGCAGAACATTCTTAAACAGTACGAAGCCCAGTCCAAACAGACGGCATCGCCTACGCGTGGACAGGTTCTATTTGCAACCAATCATGGTCGTGAGTGGAGCTGTAGCTCGTGCCATGGCAATCCCCCTACCCAAACTGGCAAGCACGCATCGACCGGAAAGAGTATCGCGCCACTAGCACCAGCCTTCAATCCCGAACGTTTCACCGACACCAACAAAGTCGAGAAATGGCTAAGGCGTAATTGCAACGATGTGATAGGCCGAGAATGTACTAGCGGTGAAAAAGCCGACCTTATCAGCTGGCTAATCAAACTCTAGGAGTTAACGATGTCAACAATCAACAACCAGCCCTTATCGGCACATTGGAACAAGGTGATAAAAGGCCTAATCTTGATGATAGGCCTAGACAGCTTTCATCTTGTGAGCGCAGACGAGAAAGTAAATCAAGCGAAAATTCCAGCGTCTCCTAAATATCAGCAAGAGTGCGCAGCCTGCCACATTGCCTATCCAGCAGGCATGTTACCGGCTGCTTCATGGGCGCGCCTGATGAACAATTTGCCCAATCACTTTGGCACCGATGCCTCACTTGACAACGCCAGCGTGCAACAAATCAGTCAATGGCTACAACTGTATGGCGGCAGCTATAAGCGCGTCACCACAGAAGCACCGCAAGATCGCATTACCAAATCCGCATGGTTTATCCGCAAGCATGATGAAGTATCAGCACAAACCTGGAAGCTAGCCGCTGTCAAAAGCCCATCCAATTGCATGGCCTGTCATCAACAAGCAAATTTAGGAGATTTCAATGAACACCGTATCCGCATCCCCCGCTAATGCTAGCGATTCTGGCGATACTATCGATACTAGCGACGCTCGTCAGCCAACCACAATGTCAAACGCAGAACTCGGCAGTCATAGCAAACCCGATTATGTAAAAGTATGGGATCTACCTGTACGTGTAATCCACTGGTTAATTGCGCTATGTTTCACAGGCGCTTACTTAACCGCAGAAAGCGAAAGCTGGCGCTTGCTCCATGTGAGCTTGGGCTACACCATGGGTGGCTTAATCGCCTTTCGTGTTATTTGGGGTGTGATTGGCACTCGCTATGCCCGCTTTTCCGAGTTCGTCCGTAGTCCGAGCGCTGTGTTGCAGTATTTACGCAGTCTGATGACAAAATCACCCGAACACTTCACTGGACACAATCCGGCTGGGGCTATTGCTGTCCTCTTATTGTTAGGCGTAGGCGCAGCGATAAGCGTCTCGGGTTACGCCCTGTATAACGATCTGGGTGGTGAATGGATTGAGGAAGCGCATGAATTACTTGCCAACGCCATGCTCGCCATCGTGTGTATTCACATCGCTGCGGTTCTCATTTCCAGCCACCTGCATAAAGAAAATCTGCCACTGGCTATGATTACTGGAAAAAAACGTCGCATCGCCAGTGCCGCCATCAGCTCAACTTGGCGTAGCGTCGCGCTTGTAATACTATTGGCAGTCATGGCTTTTTGGTTTTGGCAATGGCAACAAGCGCCAGTCACGCAGCCAACTCAAAACAGTCATCAAATCAGCGCTGCTGATCAATCAAAACCTGAAGAAGACGACGACTAAATGCGCATCTTATTAGCAGAAGATGATTCCTTACTCGGCGATGGCCTGCAAGCTGGGCTCAGACAATCCGGCTTTCAGGTTGACTGGGTTCGCGACGGTGTGGCAGCCGAACACGAACTACGTGCGCTACCGATGAATGGCAGCACTTATGCGGCTGCCATTCTTGATCTCGGTCTTCCGCGTAAAGATGGACTAGATGTATTAGCTTCAATCCGCGCGAATGGCATCAGCACACCGATTCTTATTTTAACCGCGCGTGACGCTTTACCAGATAAAGTGCGCGGCCTAAATCTCGGTGCCGATGATTACGTAATCAAGCCTGTCGATCTAGAAGAATTAGCCGCTCGCCTGCGTGCGTTGGTGCGCCGATCGCACGGACAAAGTCAAGAATGTTTGCGGGTGCATGACTTAGTGCTTGATCCGGCTGCACGCACAGTCAAGCTGCAGCAAGAACCAATCAGTTTATCTGCGCGAGAATTCGAATTACTCATGGCCATGATGCTCAACGCCGATCGCGTTTTATCACGCGAGCAATTAGAACAGCATCTGTATAGTTGGGGCCAAGAAGTCGAGAGCAATACCATAGAAGTTTATATCCATAACCTACGTCGCAAACTCGGCCCCGGCTATATTCACACAGTGCGCGGGGTTGGCTATCTCTTGCAAAAGGCAGCAGACCATTGAAAACGACCAAGCCTGGCTCACTGCAATCGGAATTAATATCACTCGTACTAGGTGCCGTGCTTGCGATTTTTATTTTAATTGCCAGCTTGACCTGGTTAGACGCCAGCCATGAAATTGATGAGATTCTCGATAGCCATCTCACTCAAGCGGCATCTTTATTGGTGGTTCAAGAAGCCAATGAAGTAGGTGAAAATGATCAGCAAATCGATGCGCCGATTTTGCATCGCTATGCGCAAAAAACGCTATTCCAAGTGTTCCACGAAGGCAGGCTCAGCCTACGCTCCGCGAATGCGCCCGCCACACCGATTCAAGCGATTGATCAACATTTCACTGCAGGTTTCAGTACCATACAAATCGGTCCAGATGCTTGGCGCGTGTTTGCGACCGATGGTGCAGAAAATGACATCAAGGTTTTTGTCGCTGAAAAGATTGAGACTCGCTCCTCCATCTTACAAGCTGTTTTTCGTAGTATGTTGGTGCCATTAGGCTTAGCCTTGCCTGCGCTAGGTCTCGCCATTTGGTGGGCCATCCGGCGTGGCATACGCCCGCTACGAGAACTTAGCCTTAGCCTGCAACAGCGTAAAGCGGGGTCACTCGAACCACTACCAACCGAGCACTGCAATATTGAAATACTGCCTATGCTTGAGGCACTGAACGACTTATTCCAACGCACCAATGCGTTGCATAAAGCGGAACAACGCTTTACGGCCGATGCGGCCCATGAATTACGCACGCCAATTGCAGCGCTGCGCACGCAAGCGCAAGTGGCGATGGCAGAGACAGATCCATTACTACAAAAGCACGCCTTACAAAACACGGTCGCCGCTTGCGACCGAGCTAGTCGTTTAGTTGATCAATTATTGACCTTGGCCAAACTAGAGAATCAGGCACAAGTGACCATGCAAACCTGCCATTTGGCACAACTCGTCAAACAATGCGTGGCAGACTTGGCGCCTCGAGCGATTCATAAACAACAGCAATTGGGCTTTGATTTTGATGAGACGATAGCTGACGAAGTCAACGCAAATGAAGTGCTGTTATCGGTACTGTTTAGGAATCTGATCGACAATGCGATTCGCTATAGCCCACCACTAGCGGTCATCAACATCCGACTTTCTCACGACAAAGACAACTTGGAAGTCGTCATCGAAGATAGTGGCAAAGGCATGGACCCAAATGCAATCAAGCGCTTAGGTGAACGCTTTTTCCGAGTCACGGAGCAAGCAGAAAGCGGCAGCGGTCTGGGTTGGTCTATCGTGCATCGCATTGCCCAAGTTCATCAAATCGCGATTCGCATCGCACCATCAAGCGATCTCGGTGGGCTCGCCATCCATTTGCAATTCAAGGCATCACAAAGTCCACCTGCATCCAACATGTGACTCATGGAAAAATGCGGGCAGGCCCGACATTCGACATACAGTATTCAATCAATGCCGTGAAAACTCTTGAACAAAGGGATTTGGTATTAGTTGCAAAACGGATAAATGGAGAGTATGCAAAATTCAACATAAATCCAAGAGATACCTAATTTTAGAAGCAACAGAAACCATGCTTTTTGAAGTGAGTGTCTACTGATTCCCACTGATTCTCTCTCTACTGATTTTCTCTACTAATTACTTTAGGTCTGATCTTGGTGAAAATGTATAAATCGCTCCGTTAAATTCGCTTTGCCAGGATTGGCGGGCCACAGCGCGTAGACGGGTAGAGACGGTACCCGATAATTGGGAAGTAATTCAATCAAGCTGCCTTCTGCGATTGCTGCCTCAACTAAGAATGTTGGTGGCGTGGCCAAGCCCACACCCGCTATCGCCAATTGACTCGCGGCGTCAACGCTATCGACCACCACCTTGGGAAGTATATCGATCGATACTGTAGTAGCTCTTTTGTGCACAAACGTCTTGCGGTCCTTGCGCATCTTGAGCCCTATCCATTCCCATGCGATGAGGTCTTCTGGTGATTGCGGTCTTTTATATCGAGCAGCCAAGCCGGGTGCTGAGACCAGTTTACGCGGCATATCGTAGAGGCGTTTTGACTTTAATCCGCTATCTTTCAAGTCGCCGACCCGAATCGCCAGATCGATGCCTTCTCGCACTAAGTCTTCAGCTGTATCAATGAAACTGATATCGAGATTGATCTTAGGATATGCGCGAGCAAAGTCGGCGATTCGGTTCATCAATGGTGAACGCGAAAAGAACGCTGGAACGGTCATCTTGAATCGTCCACTCGGTTCAGCCGATTTTCCCGCAATAACATCGAGACCACGTTCTGCTGCCGCCATCATTTCCTGTGCCGCGACTAAGAGCTTCGCCCCTTCATCGGTCAATGACAGGCGCCGGGTTGACCTGTACAACAAGGCAGAACCCAATCGGCGTTCGAGGCTGGCAACATGATGACTCACAACCGACGGTGACAAGCGCAAAGCTGCAGCGGCCGCCCGAAAAGAAGCGCATTCGACCACTTTGACAAAGATCGCCAGCGCGCGTAGCTCATCTATCATTATCGCATCCTATCGAACAATCAAATTCAAATAACATATCTTATCACTCAATGCTGCGAGTGCTACATTGGCGACCAGTCCAGCCATTTCGGCATCACAATCTATGTAAAAGGAAAGGTATGATTTCTACGGCAGAACAACATGTAAGCTTGCTTGCGTTAGCAGCAGGTTATGCGCAAAAACAAGGGCGAAGTGCGACACACATTATGGCGCAAGCCATGGACGCACTCCGCCAATTGGCGATGAATGAAAGCGCCAAGGCAATGTGTGAAACAAATCCGCTCTTGAAGAAGTTGATGCAAAAAATTTCCCGTCGTTATATCGCGGGTGAAACAACGGATGAAGTAATTTCACGTCTTAGAGCGATTCGGGCGCGAGGCCACGCTACATCAGCGGAATTGATGGGCGAAAGTTGTCGCGATGAAGCACGAGCCAATCATGCCACCGAGACTTTTTTGCAACTCATCGCACAACTCAATGCGTATGACATCCCGTGCTCCATATCACTCGATCTGTCACACATCGGTTCGGTCATTGATCCTGAACTCGGCGACCACAATGTGCGGCGCATCGCCGTTGCCGCTGCAGAATCCGACCGCGAGCTCATGATCTCTATGGAGAGTTCGGAACGCACCGACCAAATTCTCGCGAGCTACGTGAAGCTACACGAAGATCAGCATATGGACTTCTCCAACGTTGGCATCACGATACAAGCACGGCTACACAGAACTACGACAGACTTTGCGAGCATGCTCGCTTATCCGGGCAGGATTCGATTAGTCAAAGGCGCCTATTTCGAACCCGCAGACCATGCCTACGAGCGCGATAGTGCCGAACTTTTCAGCGCCTATCTAGACTACGCCAGAACTTTACTAACATCAGGGCACAAGTGTTCGATTGCGACGCATGACAATTCGATCCAACAAGCGCTCGTCGCCTTCATCAAACAAGAGGGGATCAGAAGCGGCGCATTTGAGTTTGAATCGCTGATTGGACTAGGAACACAGCAAATTGATGATTTACACGCACAAGGCTTTGCGACCCGGGAATATGCGGTGTATGGCGACGAGTATTTTTTGTATGTGCTAAATCGCATTGCGGAGGACCCGCTGCGACTGTATCAAGCGATAGTGGATGCCTGCGGTGCATAGGGGCAAAAGAAGAACACCCATTTCTAAAAAGAAGTAAGTTTTTGGAATGGGTGTCCTCGTAAAACTACTGGTAAAACTTTTGTAAAGCTTCCCGGGGGCGCCCACGCTGGTGTCCAGAACAAATCTATTGATAGATTTGATGCCACAAGTCGGATTACACTCACTATCAAAATACTCCCGTATCGTCATACCGGACTTGATCCGGCATCCATGTTTCCATCATGACTGGCACTGAAGATGGATACAGGGTCAAGTCCGAGATGACGCACCACACAGTTTTCTTACTTCAAATATTCCAACTTCAAATTAGCATTTCAACAGGAAGCTCATAATTCTCAATGTGTCGCAGGGTTGCCATTTATTATTCCGGAAACTAGCGGGAAGGCGTCCATGTATGTCTGCTTAACACGACGATCAGGCAATTAGCTTGAATATTTCGACCAGTTAGGCTAATATATTAACAGTATATTTAAAATGTATTGATTCCGGCACTCGAATTTCCTATGCTTCGTGGTTAAAGGAAATTTAATAAGTAGGCGTCCTTTGTTCTGATCGATCTGATGTGAACGATAAAAGTGCGATCTCGATCGTAAAAGCTTTTGAGCTAGGCAGTACAACTTCCATAGAGAAAAATGTGCGCTCAGGAACCAAACGAAGTTAGTTTCACTGTGATGACTTATCTGATGCAATTGATACCGTGAAGTTTTTAAAGAATAGGAAATGTGATGCAAACAAATAGTAAAGATTGGCGATACACAGTGATGCCGGCGGTGTTCACTTGGCTAAAAGAATCAGAATCCGGTGCTCTTGAAATTGATTTTGATGTGACGCGAAAACAAGCCGCACATGTTTTGGCGGCAAAGGGTAAGGGTGGTAGCAGATTTGGTGGGCTGGTCGCTTCGGGTACGCTCGGTGAAAACAGTTATCTGACTCCAGAACAGCGCCTCGCTTTACTGAAATCGCTTTCTGATATCGCCAAAGAATATAACGTTCCTTTGATCAGTGGCGCTGCCGCTGAAACCAAGGAAGCGCTGGCGAAAATCATTGAAGGGCTTGCTGCAGTTGGCGTAAATACCGTGATGGTGATGCCACCAAAAACCAAGGAAGCACCTTCAGATGAAGAGATGTATGCCTACTTTGCGCTCGCTGCAGAAACTGCTAGAAAAGTCGGCGTGACGATTATGCCGTACAACAATCCTGATGCAGCCGGATACCATGCGCTGTCAATCGATCTGCTCAGAAAACTTTCTGCGCTTCCTGAAGTAGTCGCACTCAAAATATCGTCGCTCGACGTGTCAATTATCGAAACGCTGATCGTAGAGAATAGTGATTTAAAAGTTTTGGCAGGCGTTGATTCCGTCACTGTGCATGCAGGCTTGGCTGGCGCATGCGGTGGCATTACAGGTGTCGGCACCATCTTCCCCAAAGCAAGTATCACGATGCAAGAGCATGTGTTAAAAGGTGAATGGGCTGAGGCCAACAAAATTTCTCAAGCGCTCAATTCCATCTCTTATCTCGATGCGCAGCCTTTGCTGTTGGAATACCTGAAGTTTGCGATGGGCATTCATCACAATGATCCCGAAGGCGGGCTTCGTACTTACGGTAAGAAATTGACGCAACAGGAAATCGATGATGTCCGTGCGAGATATCTGCTGGCGAAAGAAAGATTGGAACGTTTAGGTTTGGCTGATTGATTGTTTCAAACATCAGGCTTACGCAAGATTGTGCTAGCGTGAGCCTGGCCTTGAATTTTTGGACCAGAAAATTCAGAAAACACCGATTGCCAGATACAATAAAAATCGCATGTTAAGTTAGATGTCTTCCGAAACGACTGAGCTGTATTAACACATAGCAGCTCTTGTTACTTGACGTTTTTCACAACAAACACAAAGCGATCAGTCTTACCTCGAATACTTGGATCGAATACGATATTTGTTCTAGGGTCAGCTGGATTACGTAATAAATCGCTTTGCTTTACAATTTCAAATCCAAATCCTTTCAACGAACTCTTTACAAATTCTTCATCGATGCGGTGATTATTTTGCGTTTGTTCGAGCTTACTACCAATGGGTGCAGAATGATCGATAACGAGCATCAGTCCATTCGGTTTCAAGGCTTTCTTAATTTGTCCCATGAGGTCTTTGTCATCGATCTTCCAGCCTGGTGAGACGTGATACATATCGTGATAACCCATCACGAAAAAGACGGCGTCCACACTATTTTCAGCAAGTTCCAAATGATCCACTTCGCGGTCGTAACGCACCACATTTTTAAGCGAGCCATCTGCCAGACGTGCCTCCAACTCTTTACCAACAAATGGTAAATAAGCTTTATTGTTGTGCAGCAGGACTCGACCATTATTTCCTACTTGTTGGCCCAAGAGTTCACTGTAATACCCGCTCCCCCCCAGCAAATCCAATACCGTCATTCCCTCTTTCACATCCATCAGAGCCATCATTTCGAGTGGCTTACTCGTCATATCACGCTGCTTATCCGCATTTGATCGATGCGCATGATTGAGATCGATTTGCGCATTCGCGATCAAGCTTATTGTCGCTAAACCAAACGATACTAAACAGTTCCTTAGCAAACGATTCATTTCGCCTCCGTGTAGGTAGGATAGTCAATAACATTTATCAACATCAGGGTAGCAAAGCTAGAAATAAGTATTGCCCCAAGAATGCTGCCATGAAAATCGTTATAAACACAAGCTTCAGGCGACGGTCGGCAGCTTTTATTACATCAGTTGCCGCCTGATTTGTCGAGCTAAGTCAGATTCTAAACCCATCGTCAACACGCCCGAGTGGCCGGTGATCGCGCCATATTTCAACTAGTGACTTGTTAACAGTGCTGGCAATATCACGTCCGCCATCATCTGGTTGACTGGGGAATTGACATTAAATGCGCCTCCTGTGAAAACCACAATCAAATCCAGAGATGGGACTAGAAACACCTTTTGCACGCCGTTACCGGATAACATGATCGTATTTACTCGTTCGCCTGGTGCGCTTTTGACTCTGAACCAGCGATGCCAGATACCGAGACCGTAATCGGCACCATCTACCACCGATTGTTTCTCGGTCATGGCACTCAACCATTCTCTCGACAGAACTTGTTTGCCTTGCCAAACGCCGCGCTGCTGGATCAGCATACCGAGTTTCAGCATGTCGCGTGGACGCAGGTAGATTTGACTAAATTCATTGCGTTCGCTGCGTTCTGGCTTGAAGGTCCAGCGCCAATCTGTCTTCTTAATGCCTAATGGGGCAAACAAGGCCTCGTCGGCGAATTCGGGCAGAGGTTTTTTGACCGCCAATTCGACAGCACGCGCGGCACTGATGATACCCGCTGAACAATATCGTGCTGTCGTGCCAGGATCTGCTAACATGGGTAAATCAAATGTCGCCTTCACCCAATCGGGTTCTTCATAAATTTTGACTTCATTACCTGGTGAATTACTGTCACGATCATTGCACGCCAAACCCGATTGTTGACTCAGTAAATGGTGTAAAGAAATTTCTTGTTTGCGCGGATCGGGATTAGCGACCGAGTCCCAGCCAAACAAGGGCCAAACAGGAGTCCGCACAGAAAGCAGATGTCGATCCACCGCAGCACCCGCGACTAGGGCGACGACGCTTTTGCTCAGTGAGCGCATCGGATGAGCCCTTTCACGATGAAATCCATAAAAGTATTCTTCGAGTCGTAATGCTCCTTTGTGATACACCAACAAGGAACGCACTTCAGGCGTGCGCTCTTCCAACACGGCATTGATCAATTGTTCAGCAATTTTTGTTGGTAGCGTCTCGTCGCCCGTCGACGCGACGGCGATGCCGTCCTTTAAATCTGCGGGCAGTTGATACTTATATGATTTCGTCTCTGAAGTGGGGCGTGGACGAAGTAGTTGATGTACCCACTGAGGGACTAGATGGTTGCGGCGCTCAAAACGTTCCCCTTTTTCTCTGAAGGCGATCACTTCACCTTGCCAATTTCGCTCGAAGGGCAAGACATCTCCCACGGCATTGGCAAACTGATCGACGCCAGTTTGACGCAAGGGATATTTACCTTCACCGACCACCGCAATGAGCTGTTTTGCATGGACTACGATGTACAACGTAGTCGCTTCTCGATAAGCGTACTCGCCCTCATACAACTTCAGCGCTAACTCACTGGACTGATCATCTTGGCTGACCGCCGAGGATTGCCCAACTTGGCAAAAAAACTGCGCTGATATGATAAACATCAGCTGTAAGCAACGAATAATGTTAGATGATCTCAGAAGCATGATGTATCCATGTCCAACTGCGTTAATGCCGTATCGGGCGCAGATGTCTCGATAAGGGCTGTTACCAACTGGGCTCGGCATACCCAATAATATTGATGCAATGCATTGAGCGGGAATGACCTCATTAGCAAAGAAACCAATATGAGCTCGATACAATCCATAGACCAACAAATCGATCTGATTAAGGAAATACTTGCATTCCCTTGCTTAAGTGCGTCGTTGCCATCGACGGGCTAATTGGTGATCAATGTCTGTTGTATTTCAGATTCACATGTCCTCATTTTGTCCGTTTGATTATATCTGTCGACAGTAAAAGTGTTACCTTTCGATTCAATTGAAAACAGTGGATTTTGCAGTCATCTGCCGATAGTTTGATGCAAATTTTGTTCTTGCGTAAGTTCTTTTTTCGTTCACACCAAAACGAGGAGTACTAGCATGCACAGAAAAATCAATGCGCTTATTGTAGCCGCAGCGGCGACGACGCCATTTAGTGCGCTTGCACAAGATACGCATTCAAACGACCACGGTGCTGTTTCCAAAGAAGTCATCGAACTTCAACGAGAAAATTTGTCGAAGAATACCCGCGCTAAAGGCTTTGGCCCACAGTCTCCACGCGATCTCTCCACGCGCCATGGTGATAACAATATCATCTTCAATAAAGCGCCAGCACACACCAATCTCAATTTATGCAACATCCACTTTCATGAAAATGCCGAGCACAAAGGCGGACAATTTACGACCTATGCAGGGAACGGCGATGGCAAGGGTTTACAAACCGGTTTCAAATACTCAGGTAAGCTCAGCAAGGCAGAGTTGACACCACTCAAAGAAGAAGTCTGTAAAAGCGAGCATGGCGGCCTCCAGTCCGGAGATACCATCGAAGTACATTATGTCCATTCGTCTGCGCTCGTGACGCCGGGGCCAACTTTAGGTGCGTGCTTAAATGATGCGATCAAAAATCCCCAGTTGCGCGTTGAGGCCCAAGTTTATGTGCTAGTCAATGATAGCAAAGCACGTGATTTTGGCGAGCTCACCAAGCTGGGGAAAAGGCGTGAATTTCAACAGGCATTGGGTATCCCAAAAAATACAGGTAAGCCGATACAATATGCTGGATCAACCACCGGTCCGGCCTACAATGAACAAGGTTCACCTCTGCAAGTTTCTTGGAGCGTTCGTCCCAAAGTGGCGAAGGTTAATATTGAATCGGTTGGTAAATGGTGTGAGGCAAATGTCTTTAAAGAAGACCACGCCCATGGTGTCAGAAGTTTAGTGACCGATCCTGCTTTGATTTCAAATCTTGAAAAGTGAAAGTCATTAGAAGGCTAGCTGCCACCTGTATTCAATAGTGTAATCTGGGCGATGATTGTTGTATTCTGGCATAAGCAAATTGCTTGAGCCAATTCTTGTCGCTAGCGCGCCGTTCGCGGCGCCACCGCACGCTAGAGACAATAAGGAACCGACATGACCACTACCACCAATGAAACGAAGTCCGGTGCGCATTCGATACGTCGATGGGTGCGGCGTGCCTTTCTGATTTGGGCAGTCATCTCGATTACGTGGCTAGCGAACTCCGTCCGAACCCAAGGTGTTTCCGACACATTGCTACAGAGTACTGAAGCGATGGCAGTCGTAGAAGAGGCGGGCGGATTAGAATTTCAGCCGACCAAGCGCGATACCAAGACCTCGCTCATTTTCATCTGTGGCTCAGGCATTCACCCTCATGCCTATGTTCCACTGCTACGTCCCATCGCCGAAAGGGGTTATTCGGTGTTCATCGTCAAACTACCATATCGTTTCGCGCCACTCTCGTCGCATCAAGACGAAGTACTCGACCAAACGCGGAAGCTGATGGCCGCTCATCCAGAGGCGACCCAGTGGGTGATCGCTGGTCATTCACTTGGCGGCGCACTGGCAGCGCGAGTGGCGCAGACCGATCCCAGACCAAATACAGCGTTCGTTTTGATAGGGACTACTCATCCGAAAGAGGTTGATTTGTCGAAACTCAGCGTTCCGTTCACGAAGGTCTACGCAAGCAATGATGGCATCGCTCCGGTGGAGCGCGTCATGGCAACAAAGAAGCTATTACCGGAGAGAACCAAGTGGGTCGAGATCAAAGGCGGCAATCATTCCCAATTTGGACACTACGGCCATCAACTATCCGACGGCGCCGCGACTATCACCCGTGAAGTGCAGCAAACCATTACCCGTGAGGCGATTCTTGAAGCACTAAGAAGCTTGAGATCTGATTCCTAACATTCGCTTGTGTCCATTCGCTTGTGTCAGGCCTTACATTTGACACTTAACAGTCAATCAACACCACGCTCCTTCTGTCTCGCAGACCGACTAAGCTTCGCGTAACTTACCCCAAAATGGCTACCGACTTGCTCTAGTGTGTAGTGCACACTTAAGTAGGCCAGTGCCATATTTTCGTTTCGCGAGTTTCCCAAATTGGCAAAATAATCCAAAGGTTTGATCGGGGCTGGTTTTTGTTTCTTGGGGATGTCTTTGAGTGATTGTTCGGGATCGAGCTCGCATTGCATATCGAGTACAAAATCGTCGTCACCGAGATAAATTTGGTTCTTCAGGCTCTGTCAAGAAGTAGACTGCCCTTGGCCCTGCTGTACGAATTCAATATAGCGCTGCTGTGCGATATGCTTGGTATCGGCAAATCCACCCAGAACCCAATCGTTCGTTAAACACGCAGCACTTTCTACCGAGCCTGCGGTAGCGCGATAACTGCTCCACGACCAGTCTTTGGCACTGCGCACCATGCCAGCACGTACCGGATTTAAGGCGATGTAGCGCGCCAATTCAAGCAGGTAGGATTCTTTCTGCACCAAAATCGCTTTAAATCGCCCCTGAAAAACATGACCGATGCATTGATACTGCTGATTGACATACTGGGTATAAGAACCATTGAGCAATTTCATCCCGTCAGACAAACACGCGCGGTTGGTTTCAATCAACAGGTGGCAGTGATTGTCCATCAGACATTAAGCGTGAAAATACCAATCGTAGCGATCCACCGCGATTTTCAACAGCGACAAAAACCGCAGTCGATCATCGTCATTGCCATAAATATTCGCTCCTGCTTTCCCGCAGGCAGTGCCATGGTACAAAGCACCTGCTTACTCTATGCGTAATAGTCTCGCCATTTCACTCTACCGTTGATTTAATTGAGGTAGAGTCTATCGCGTAGAAGAATTATCAAATGTTAGCCTGACCCCGCACCCTGCCGAATCTAAAGTGATTTTCTTGGTGCCTAATTTTGTACCAGTTAATATGCACCAAAAACTCGGTCTAAAGCATCGAGGATGGTTGTCTGAAATGCGGAAGCGGTGTCCACCTTATCCTTCAACTCGATCAATGGAATCGCTGCAAGCTGCGGTGTATCTAGCAAATATTTTTTACCATTGACCACAATAATAGGAAATAAATCTACCGGAGCTTCTACATTCTTAAAACCGTTCAAGTTTCGTAATGGAATAACAATACGTGTCGCCAATCCGCTAATCACATTGCTTTGTACGTCGATCAAAAAAGGCGTCGTCTTTTTGCTTTTCCCCAAATTCGCATACACATCAAAGCGCGCCATTTAAAACCCTCGCCATTCTGCCAATGCCACGCCATCCTCTTCTACTTTTTGATTATAGACTTTGATAAATGCGGCATTTTTTTCATTCCACTCACGCTCTTGTTCAGCACGTATCGTTTCACGCAAACTTTGTTCGCACACTTGTGAAATGTTAATCCCCAACTCCTTTGCACTAAGGTACACATCTAGGGGCAAGCTAATGTTTGTCGCTTTCTTTGATGAATTTGTTTGTTTCATTTTTAACGCCATAATAGCTAAATCCCACAAATTGATACGCATTCATTATACATAAATTCATGCGCATAAATTCTATTAAGGTCTCCTAGGTGCGCAGGGAACTGATCTGGTCTGATGAATCCTGTCTACTATTGAGCGGCAAAAGTTAAAATAAAATCACTTGCACCCGTGTTTTCGCGACTATCGAGCACGCTACGATGTGTTAGCTCATTGAAATACATGAATTCTATACGCGAGCCTTATTTTTTGGGATGATGGAAGATAGATGTCAAATGTATGGCCTGACCCTGTGCTTGACAACAACTTCCGCGAAAAGGGTATTGCATATAGCAAACCAGAATAAGCGAAAGCATTCACAATGCGCCCATAAATCAAAAGGCGCTCATCGCTAGAATTACACGCGCCGTACTCAAAACCTAATGACATCCATCTTAATTGAACCCCAACTAATTAGGGAGAACTCCGCTCGCTTCTGAGACCATTCTTACATGGACCTCTACTAGCACCAATGATCAATCGGATTGCTAACCAAATCGAAGCACACATCACTAAAACAAAAGCCGATGGAATGTGAACGCCCATTTTTCACATTCAAGTAGCAAAGAGGACACCCATTTCCAGAAGCGCTAGAAAACGCGTTTTCTAAAGTGAGTATCGACGACTATCACATGCGTACGATTACGCTTCGCTAATCGCACCTACCGCACGCCTCTTCGATTTGGTCTCATTGGTACTCTTCTCAAAACCTCGGCGGCCGTTCACCCACTACCGCAAAATATTTTTCCAAAGCCAAGCCAGCGCGGGCGATGGTGGCTTCGTCGAACAAACGGCCGATGAAGGTAACGCCGTAGGGGACTTTTCTTGGCATGGTGAATTTGATCAACGGATTGTTGTGGTCGGGTGCCCAGTCGCTGCGGGTTTCGGTGACGTCTACGCTGCCTGTTTTGATCGTCAGCGATAGATGTCCGGTGAAGTGAAATCCCTCAGGGGAAATTACTTCGCAAGGTCGGGATAAAGTTTATTTATCGCGTTAATAATGTTCTGCTCTCGTTTGATACCGGCACGATAGTCATTAGCCGCTGTCATTGCCATATCACCCAACAAACGTTTTCCTTTTGCCGATGTGATTAGGCTGAAGCGAACAGATGGCCCCTTAGCATCAACACCCTCATCGATATAATTCTTAAGTAAGACCCGATTATTTTCGTGGAATTGTTCACCCACATGAAACGCAAATGCCGCGTATTCATAAACGTCGACAATTTGCTTCAACAACGCCTCGTCTTCAATATTGCCGAGTTTCCCGCTGGATTTGAAGCTCTCATACCGTCCCCGGGGCAATGGAACACCGAAGGTCGGAACAGCAATAATGCTAAAGGCTTTGTCAAATTGGGCTGGATCTGGTTGTTGGTTTGGGTCGAGGCTCAATAGGTAAGCATAGGTTTCAGTCCGCGTTTCTATTTTTTTCACTGAACGTTCTAACGATTCAATATCGGCGCGCATATCTTCTCTTAAACCAAGCAAAAAAGTCTTCACTTTTTCTTGTTCATGTCGATGCTCGCTGACGCCGTGCATCCAAATACTGACCGTAACAGCAAAGATGATAATGACGATTTCAAGCGCAATTTCGCGCGCCTTATGCCAGATTGCGTGCTTATCGCTCACAGCGAGTTCTAATACATTTTTTGTGTGTTTCACCACTTCTAACTCAGCCATAGTGCAATCCATTTATCTTTTAAACTTCGTTATGACATTATATACAGGAACAGATTATCTCTGCGCGGCGAATTCCATGGCAGGTTTGGCGGGGCGGGAACACGGGGTTAAAGACAGCCGCCACCGCAAGCATGAACCCACACAAATGCCGACAAAGACGCTACTTACGAACCCGAATGCTCGCTTTTTGTACAAAGAAAGCACGCGGGAAAAATCGCAGATCCGCATAAAACTCAAACAAAAAAATCGAACAACAATAGGTGCGCCCCATTTCACATTCATCCTGAAATTTAAGACGGCCACCCATTAATCTAAATAACACCCCTCAAAACCCCGGCGGCCTTTCCCCCACTACCGCAAAATGTTTTTCCAAAGCCAAGCCAGCGCGGGCGATGGTGGCTTCGTCGAATAGGCGGCCGATGAAGGTGACGCCGTAGGGGACTTTTTTTGGGGCGGTGAATTTGATCGGTGGATTTTTCGGATCGGGGGCCCAGTCGCTACGGGTTTCGGTGATTTCTACGCTGCCTGTTTTTATGGTGAGCGATGGATGTCCGGTGGAGTTCTCGGTGAACTTCTAATTCTAAATTGTATTTAGTTGCTTTTCGGAGTGGGTGTCTCTTCAATCCCTCGCTTCATCTCTTCAATCCCTCGCTTCAATCCCTTCGAACGGTCGCACTTGCCAAATGCAAAAAAAATTAACAGCGCCAAAGCAGTAATGCCGTTCAGCTAAGCACATAAATTCAAGGACTGCCGTTCCCGCGCAGGCGGGAACCTAGTGGCGTAAATACCTAAAGACACTAGATCCCTGCCTTCGCAGGGATGACATGAGGAATTATTGAGATTAAATGAACGACATTTGCGCCAAAGCGGGTAATTTTTTAAATGCTAGGTCATAGCCATCGAATACGACCCAACTCCGCTTGATGTTGTTCGGTAAATTCTTGGCTTTCATTTTCTAACCACGCCAACACTTTTTGAGTTGCAGCACTCATTTTGCTGCTCGACTCGGTCACGAGATAGTATTGGTACTCGCTACGCAAACCGATATCGAGCGGGCGCTCAAGTTTCTTTGCGTCTATTCTGCCTGCCACTAATCCGTGCCGCTCAAAGGCGATGCCGTGCCCATACTCCGCAGCTTGGATTACCAAATTACTGTCATCAAAACTAATTTGCCGGAAATCGGTTTGCGCATCGATCGATAACTTCTTAAACAACGCTAGCCAATTCGCTCCAGCGCCAAGCGTATTCGCATGTTGCAACAGCACGTGTTCCTGGAGATCTTGTTCGCACGATAAGCTTTGACTAGTCAACAACTCAGGGGCAGCCACCACGTAGTAAAACTCTTCCATCCAGTGCTGTACCCGTAAGTTTGACCAATCTCCATCGCCAAACCGAATCGCGATATCAACACCTCGTTCACCAAGCTGTGCCAATTCCACACTGGCCATAATTTGCAGACGAATTTCTCGATGTGCTTGGTAAAATCTCTTCAACCTTGGCAACAGCCAATATGCCGCGAAGCTTGGAAGCACCGACATTCTCACGACCGCTTTACCTGTTGAATGATGTTGGGTGATACTGGCAATGCTTTCACTTAGCTGTAACAGGCTGGCCCTCACACTCCGGTGCAATTCGCGTCCTGCATCCGTCAACTGGACACCATTGTGGCGCTCGAATAAGACCAAGCCTAGTTGATCTTCTAAAGATTTGATACGGTGACTGATTGCACTATGCGTCAGGTGTAGCTCCTGCGCCGCTTGGCGAAAATTCTGCAAGCATCCCGCCACTTCAAATATACGCAAGTCATTTAAGCCAGGAATTTTTTTCATCGTCAGAGACTTCCGGTCAATTTTTCTCACCAGCCTGTTCTAATTATGTCGCTAGTGTAGAACGTTGTGCTCGCCCATACTAAGGTTTTGGTTCTCGCGATGCAAGCGACTACGCTCTTTTCGAGCACTTCATGCGAGAGCCCCGTACAAAACCGCTTTCGTATCCACCCTGCGCTAATGAAAGACCCATTCCCATGAAAAAAAACACCCTCTCAACTTACTATTTTTACTTTCTTGCTTTTATATTTAGTACTTTTCTGTTCACCCCCAACACCGTAAGAGCGCAGGACTCATTGAATGCACATCATGTTAAGTATCCGGCACAAACAGCAGATGTCTCTACCATTGAGGGTATTATGAAGGCGTATTACGAAGTGGTTTCGGGGCCCGCCAACACGCCACGCGATATCGCAAGAGACCTCTCTTTACATCACCCGAAAGCGCAAATTTTTCCACTGATGCACGATAAGAATGGTAAGCCAGAATTCTTAGTGTTTTCTATTAAGGAATTTCACGAGTGGAGCAAGCCGATCTATGACGCTGGTTTTTATGAAAGCGAAGTCAAACGAACGGTAACTTCATTCGGCCAAACCTTCCATGTGTGGAGCACCTATGAAACTAGAGCCACGGTGAACGGTCCAGTCGTCGGCCGCGGCATTAACAATATTCAACTGTACTTTGACGGCCAACGCTTTTGGATTTTGTCTGAGACTTGGGATTCTGAACGGCCAAATAATCCAATGCCGAAGTAAAGTGCCTAGGCCCCCATTTTTAGAGCAAAAAGAAGTTTGCATTTAAAAATGGGGCTATTTAAGGTAATGCCGTTCAGTTAAGCTAAATTAGTTATGGAGTCATCCCTGCGAGGGCAGGGATCTAGTGTCTTTAGGCATTTACGCCATTAGGTTCCCGCCCTCCTCGGGAACGACAGTCCTTGAACTTATGCGCTTAACTGAACGGTATTAGCTCTTTAAGCCGTTTTTCTTCGTCACGCTCACCCCGCAGCCACTACGTTAAGAACTGTCGAGATTCGCGACTCAATCGATCCAGAAAGTAAATGATAGGGAATCGCCTTTTCATCAAGCTGGCTTAAATACCATGAATGTTGAGATTGACGAAATTGATCATCTTTGCGCGTGCCATCCTGCACAAATGGAAAATCGGGGCTGCACAAGAAAATAAAATCATAAGACCTGCTTGCCATTTCTCGAAGTCGGGCATCTGCTTTATCGAACATCGAAAGGCTATAGAAGAGCGTTGTTAAAGGAGAGGTATCACAGAATAGATAACGATTCGATTTCTCAAGTAGCGCATTCTCGCGGTCGATCTGCGTCTCTCCTATTCTTAACATATCGCGGAACCTGAGTTCACCGCGATTTAGTTCCCATAATTCGCGACCGTATTCCGGTACCCACACAGTTTCGCAGCGGCGTGCAAGTGCCTGACATAAACTTGTCTTACCGCTAGACTCTCCACCCAATATGCAAACTCGCTTAACGAAACTGGCATAAACCTTTGGCGACAAAAACTTTCTATATCGATGCGGATCACCTCTCAGTTGAGTTCCTGAAGTAGGAATTGCATTTCGCTGTATATCGACACAAAGATGTTTAACTGTTTGAGCTGTGTCGCTCTGCTTCTGAAAGTAAGTGCTGAGTACACGAGCAAATCCATCACCATAATTCTCGCTAGTAAAGACAGCATCGACCGTGACGCGTAGAACTGCCCAACACAGCCAAGCAACAAATTCTCGATGGATATCATCTGGTTCTTCGTTATGCGGCACCAATTTACTTGGTAATTGAAGTGCCTTGCAATGCTGATCAAGTAGCGCATCGTCCAGCACAAGCGAGGTGACCGACGGAAAAATCGCATTGATCCAAGCTTCTCGCATCTTTGGAGGACAAGCGTCAAATTCTGGCTTGGTATAGCTGATGACGATGACTTCATCGCAAGATGCGATCGCTCGCTCGATAACAAGCTCGTGACCTTTGTGTAAGGGGCAGAATTTTCCGACCACTAAGCCACGCCGAAACTGTATGGGTGCTTGTTTCATTTGGCACGTCATTTGGCACTGTGGGAAGAGATCCTCGCCATCTCGCGCCATGATCGCCAAGACACCAATGCATTGACCCAATAAGCAACATAGAGGAAAGCTGTGAGATACAACTCCCGGCTAGCGTAGAGTGGCGCGGCGATACTATTCACGATCAACCAAAATACCCAATTTTCCACGCGTCGCTGCATCAGCAACACCTGCGCAATGATAGAAAATACGAGAACCGCTGAATCGATAAAAGGGGCGTAGGCATCGGTGAAATAGTGAAGCAAGAGTCCATAAGCACCTGTCGCCAAAAGACCAAATGGCACAAGCCAGAGTGATTTTCGTAGATCAATATGTGATATCGGCAAGGATTGACCTTGGTGCCCTCTACGCCAGCCCCACCAACCCACCATGCTCGTCACAATGAAGAACATCTGAAGAACAACGTCGGCATAGAGCAGGCTTTGATAGAACAAGAAACAAAACAGCAGGCAACCAACGATGCCTGTCCACCAGGTATGAATACTATTCCGACCAGCAAGCAAAATCGCCACTGTGGTCATGACATTCGCAGAAATTTCGAGATATCCCACGGCTTTACTATCCATTTAACGGGGGGTTAAAAAACAAGACTCGAAGTAGTCGCGTGTAACACATCACGGACCTTGTGCCTGCGCTACACTGAGTGAATTGCATCACTCAAACATACCGAGGCGCATCCATACGATCATGGAGAATTCTCACAACGACTATCCCACAATCAGTCATGCGATAGTAAATCATGTGTCGTTCGACACTTCGACGTCGGTATCCAGGGCGGATATGGTCACATGCAGGCGCCGATTTGGGGGATTGTGCTAACTCAGCAAAAGCAGCAAACAAACTATCCGTGTATCGATTCGCCTGCTCTGTACTCCATTGCTGGGAGGTGTACTCCCAGATGGTTTCCAAATCAATTTCGGCAGCGGGTGTTAAAAGAAATTCGGCCATTGTTAAGCTGACTTAGCCAACATTTTCGCCTTAAAAGTTGCGGCATCGAGTGCTCGAGGCTCACCACTCAATTCGCCCTCGATCAGTCCGACACGAATCGCTTCAAGCGCCGCATTACGTTCCTGTTCGCGTCGAATTAAGTCACGAATGTATTCGCTATCATTGGTGTAATGACCTGCGCTAATTTGTGATTTGATCCATGCATCTTGTGTATCTGTCAAAGATATCGTTTTACGTACAGTTCCCATGATGGACACCTCATCTGAAAATAGGGATCGAGCTTGAATATTCATACTATTGGTGCATTATCGCGCAAAAGCGCACACAATTCTAGAATTGAAAAATTATCAATAATTGATCTAAAAACGTGAGATACAAGGATCGCCTCATGCTCTTAAATCGCTGAATAATCCTATGGCGACTAGCAAAGTAGCAAAGAGGACACCCATTTCCAGAAGCGCTAGAAAACGCGTTTTCTAAAGTGAGTATCGACGACTATCACATGCGTACGATTACGCTTCGCTAATCGCACCTACCGCACGCCTCTTCGATTTGGTCTCATTGGTACTCTTCTCAAAACCTCGGCGGCCGTTCACCCACTACCGCAAAATATTTTTCCAAAGCCAAGCCAGCGCGGGCGATGGTGGCTTCGTCGAACAAACGGCCGATGAAGGTAACGCCGTAGGGGACTTTTCTTGGCATGGTGAATTTGATCAACGGATTGTTGTGGTCGGGTGCCCAGTCGCTGCGGGTTTCGGTGACGTCTACGCTGCCTGTTTTGATCGTCAGCGATAGATGTCCGGTGAAGTGAAATCCCTCAGGGGAAATTACTTCGCAAGGTCGGGATAAAGTTTATTTATCGCGTTAATAATGTTCTGCTCTCGTTTGATACCGGCACGATAGTCATTAGCCGCTGTCATTGCCATATCACCCAACAAACGTTTTCCTTTTGCCGATGTGATTAGGCTGAAGCGAACAGATGGCCCCTTAGCATCAACACCCTCATCGATATAATTCTTAAGTAAGACCCGATTATTTTCGTGGAATTGTTCACCCACATGAAACGCAAATGCCGCGTATTCATAAACGTCGACAATTTGCTTCAACAACGCCTCGTCTTCAATATTGCCGAGTTTCCCGCTGGATTTGAAGCTCTCATACCGTCCCCGGGGCAATGGAACACCGAAGGTCGGAACAGCAATAATGCTAAAGGCTTTGTCAAATTGGGCTGGATCTGGTTGTTGGTTTGGGTCGAGGCTCAATAGGTAAGCATAGGTTTCAGTCCGCGTTTCTATTTTTTTCACTGAACGTTCTAACGATTCAATATCGGCGCGCATATCTTCTCTTAAACCAAGCAAAAAAGTCTTCACTTTTTCTTGTTCATGTCGATGCTCGCTGACGCCGTGCATCCAAATACTGACCGTAACAGCAAAGATGATAATGACGATTTCAAGCGCAATTTCGCGCGCCTTATGCCAGATTGCGTGCTTATCGCTCACAGCGAGTTCTAATACATTTTTTGTGTGTTTCACCACTTCTAACTCAGCCATAGTGCAATCCATTTATCTTTTAAACTTCGTTATGACATTATATACAGGAACAGATTATCTCTGCGCGGCGAATTCCATGGCAGGTTTGGCGGGGCGGGAACACGGGGTTAAAGACAGCCGCCACCGCAAGCATGAACCCACACAAATGCCGACAAAGACGCTACTTACGAACCCGAATGCTCGCTTTTTGTACAAAGAAAGCACGCGGGAAAAATCGCAGATCCGCATAAAACTCAAACAAAAAAATCGAACAACAATAGGTGCGCCCCATTTCACATTCATCCTGAAATTTAAGACGGCCACCCATTAATCTAAATAACACCCCTCAAAACCCCGGCGGCCTTTCCCCCACTACCGCAAAATGTTTTTCCAAAGCCAAGCCAGCGCGGGCGATGGTGGCTTCGTCGAATAGGCGGCCGATGAAGGTGACGCCGTAGGGGACTTTTCTTGGTGTGCTGAATTTGATCGGCGGATTTTTGGGGTCGGGGGCCCAGTCGCTGCGGGTTTCGGTGATTTCTACGCTGCCTGTTTTTAAGGTGAGCGATGGATGTCCGGTGAAGTTGGAGATCGTCAGCATTTCGTCGCGTAGTGAGGGCACGAGTAAGAGGTCGACTTCGTTCATGATGCGGGCCATTTCGATGGCGACTTTGCGGCGTAGGCGGTCGGCTTGCACGAAGTCGACTGCAGAGAGGAAGCGCGCTTCGCGGAAGAGGTTGGGCCAGGCATCGGGGACTTGGGCTTTGAGTTGATTGACTCGGGCGTCTAAGGTGATGTCTTCGAATGCCGCGGCCGCTTCGGCGAACAGCACCACATTCAAAGAACTGTAGGGCCAATCGGGTAGCGATACCGGTGTTGGAATCATGCCGAGTTTTTTTGCGGCTTCCAAAGCAGCGCGATCGACATCGGTGGCACCGCTATCGTTCATCCATGCGGGAATGTAGCCGACTTTTAAGCCGCGTACGGAGACATTGGCATCGAAATCCAAAGTCGATGGCACGCAGGCCACGTCGGCTTGATCGGGGCCGTAAATCGCGTTCAATACCAACATGGCGTCTTCGACGCTGCGCGTCATCGGGCCCAACTTGTCGAGCGACCAGCATAAGGTCATGGCGCCGGTGCGTGGCACGCGACCATAGGTGGGACGCAGGCCCGTCACACCACAACGCATACTCGGGCTGACGATACTGCCGCCGGTTTCGCTGCCAATAGAAAACGCGACCAATGCCGCGGCGGTGGCAGCGCCGGGGCCCGCGCTGGAACCCGAAGCACCTTCTTCCAATAACCAAGGATTCATGGTCTGCCCGCCGAACCAAATATCGTTGAGTGCCAAGGCACCTAAGCTGAGCTTGGCGATCATCACCGCACCCGCTTCGTTCAAGCGCGTGATGACGGTGGCATCTTTGGTGGGCACACGATCTTTAAACGGCTCCGCGCCCCAGGTGGTGGCGATGCCAGCGGTGTCTAACAAATCTTTAACGCCATACGGAATACCATGCAAAGGTCCACGATATTTTCCGGCGGCGATCTCGGCATCGGCTTGTTTAGCGCGCGCCAAAGCGTGTTCGCGCGTGACGGTGATGACACTGCGCAGTTTGGAATCTAGCCTTTGAATGCGATTGAGATAAATCTGCGTCAAACGCATCGCGCTCAACTGCTTGGTTTCAATCCAGCGCGACAGTTGCGATACCGGCGCATAAGCGATGTCCGCATCGCTCTTCGGCAAGGGCATGGCTTTAGCGTGTGAACGTATGAATTGATTGTGGACAGAGCGTTTTTTGCCAACGACGACAGCAGGGTTCCACACCGTGGCAGGAGAAATTTCTGCTTCGATCACCAACTTACGCGGACCACTGCGACGCTCCAACGAAGACGCCATCGACACCCGCCAACTATTCGCCGCCATCTCGCGCTCTGCCGGCGTCATCGACACTTGCATCAACTTCTCTGCTTCGGCAAACGTGGTCGCCGTCACCTCCGGCCCCACTGCTGGTGTCGCACCGAAGGTGGGCGGCGCGCCGGGAGTTGGTGGATTTTGTTCAGCGAGAGCAGCACGACTTGACGTAGCTAAAGCGAGCAGGCCTAAAGGCGCATTGATCAAAAATTGGCGGCGAAGTTTCATACGTTCTCTTCGTTAGGTGAGTGGATGAAACTTGATACTAACATGCGGTTGTATCGATGTTCGAGCTGAGGCCTGGTTTTACTCGGCGAAATTGGTGGGATGGTTATGGGCTGTGTTCTTTCTGCTCAGTGTGAAATGGGGCACCTCAAGACTTGACTCCATGGTTCTTGGAGGTGCGTGTCGATCGGGGAGTTTTTATCACTCTATCGATTGGACAGACTTCTTGATTCTCACGTTCGTTTGCCTGTTCAACGACCTGAATCGTTCGAATTTGCTTATACATTTTCCCGTTATATTGAACTAAAAAGCTGACCTGATCTTTGCCCAAAAAACCTGGATCAGGATCATATGCAAAAAATTGATAACCATTGTTCGCAATCTCCGTTCTCAGTTTCCCATGCGTAGGGCCTTCGAGCACCCGAACCAACATCTTTTTTTCATCGCCAACATTATTTTTCCTAGATTTCAATAGAATTCTAGTTAGAAGAGCGGGATCCATTACGCGTTCCGCAGAGGTAGACTCACTACCACTTTCAATCTGCTGGCATGAAAGTATCACAAAGCTTGGTTTCACATTCTCGAGCAGATTGCCATACACACCTTCATAGGCGGCTGGAGCCGCAACACTTTGCGTGTGTTGCGAGGCAAAATCAGGAACTTCTAGCGCGAATATCATTTGATCTCCTAACGATAAGTTGGATTGTGCGTAGGTGAGTTCCAATTCAAAAAAACTCGACGACACCCACCTCTGAAAGCGACAAAACTAACTCTGCTTACTAATTCTAACTCGTATTTAGTTGCTCTTTTTGGAATGGGTGTCTTGTGAATTGACGCGAATTGAAATGAATTGGATTAGCTAATCCAATTCTTTTAGGTAATGATTATATTGCGCATTTAACTCATCATAATCTTCGCAAACAAGAACAAGTTTCGGCGGTTCTTGGCCTCGAATCAAGAACCTAGTATCGTCATCATATAAACTACCACTTGAAATCAAACAAGCCATTCCTAGTGCCTCACTGATTTTTGATGCGATTGCCACCTCACTTTCAAG